>JAFQZS010000003.1 GCA_017405765.1 Clostridia bacterium | reverse complement strand
GCAGCAATTCACGAATTTTCTCCCTCCGTGCTCGTTCCTCGGAACTGCGTTTTCTTCTGCTGCTCATAATTAAACCTCCAATATGGTGCTTCTATTTTACACCTTATCGGAGGTTTACACAATTTTCGGGACGGCCTCTCTGCGTGTTTTTTGCATTTTATAAATTACTGTTTTTTCATTCCAGCTCAAATTCCGCGCATTCGCATTTTGCAATAGAGCCTTCCGCATTAAGCCAAATAAGCTTCGCGCTGTATGCGCCGCTTAAATCGATCGTATCCGACGAGGCGATCATCTTGACCGAGAGCATCTTATGGTCCTCATCGTATACGGCGGCGCACACAGGCGCCGACGGCGAAACATCGCCCGATAAGGTAAGAATATTATCCTCACATTTAAATAATACTCTTTCATCTGTGTCATCGTCAAACAATATGCCCGACAGATATACTTTTATACTCTTTGCCGTCTCGTCGAAGCTCATGCTTAAGTTGTCCCCGATAAAGGAGCGCACGGTGTATGTGTATACTGTGCCTTTCGTCACGCTTTTATCGGAGTATGACGTGTCGGCAGTCGAATCAAGAACGACAGTCCACTCCTCGTCACCCTCCGCCTTTCGGTATACGCAGTAACCGTCAGCTTCCGAAACTGCGTCCCACGAAAGTATTACCGCGCCGTTTAAGCATTCCATCGATGTTATGTTGACTGCATCAGGCGTTTCTGACTCTTTGGCTTCGCGCTCCAAAATAAATCCCGTGCCGCTTCTTTGTGTGTTGTAAGTGCTTACCCATTTCCCCAAAGATTTGTCTATCGCAGCATAATGACGTCTTTGCGCGTTATATCCCGCTTCGGCGGGTTCTCCCGACGCCCAGTCGGCGTAATCGAACGTCTCGCCCGTTACCCACGCATACGGATGCGACGCGTCGTTATAATCGGCCTCGTACACGTTCGACGCGCCTATATAATACTTCCGCTTCGTGCCGTAGGCGATAAGCTTTAATATGATCTCGTTTTCGCTCTCATCCGTCACTGCCGCAAGCTTTCCGCCTAAGCTTTCACAAAGGCTCTGTGCGAAGGTCCACGACGCTTCGCAGTCGTAAAGCTCGTATGTACGTCCGTTTGACGTGACTGTTGTGACAGGTAAAAGGTCCGGCTCATTTACCGTAAACGAAACGGGGCTCGACAGCTCGCTTTTTACGCCGCGCGCACTCATGGCGCGCACGTAAACCGTATATGAACCGCATGAAAAGTCGTCAAATGTCAGGCTGCATGACGTTGCAATACCGCCTTTTTGCGGCGACTCGCATATGTACTGCTCGGGATATTCTCCTATGTAATATTGATACCGTGCAGCGTTTTCGGCAGGCGCCCACGATATCGTTATGCTTTCGCCGCGGTTTACCGCTTCTGACGATATCTCGACAACAGGCACGGCAGGCACAGGCTCATAAACGTTTATTGTGACGCTGCCGCTTTCCGTGCTTCCCGAATTATTATACGCCGTGACATACACGGTATATGTGCCGGGCTCTGAGAATACCTGCGCGTATGATGTGGTTATCCCCAGTGTGGGCGTGACTATCCTGCCTGTTCCCACTTTGTCAATGCCCATGATATAGCCCGTTGTATTGTTCGCGCCGTATGTGAAGGTGACTTTTTCGCCTGCGGCGATCTCGTTTTTATCGGCTTTCAGCCACACGCTCGACGGAGGGAGCGGCTTGAATGATATATATCCGCTGTAGGCATATCCGCTTATACCTTTATATTCTACATAGTACCAGCTGCTCACGGCCTTGTCGGGATATATTGTGCACGCCGCTCCCTCGGGGATACTTCCTATTTTATATCCCAAAGACGGCCTGCTGTTTATTTCAACGCCGTCAACGGCGGCGTAGCCCGTCTTTTTCGTTACCGTTTGGGGATAACACTGCGTACACGACGATACCTTAGTCGTCGTTCTGTCGGTGAAGGTCTTTCCGCAGACGGAGCATTTATAATAATTGTAATGAGGATGCTCTGCGCCGTAGTAGAGGAAATCGCCCTTTTCGTGCGTCGTATGAGCGGGCTGAGACGAGGGCGTGTAATTATCTTTAGGCGTGAGCTGCACCGTATATACCGTGCCGGAAATATAGCTCCATACAACGTGGTATCTGTCGTAGTTGTGCGAATTGAGCACATGAGTGCCCGCGCTGTTTTGTCCCACGCAGATAGTGGCGTGGCTTTTATTGCTGTGGAAGCAGGGGCTGCCCTTATATATATTCGAGTTGTTCGCTTCGCAAAGCACGCCGCGGTTTTTGCCCATCCACGCGCAAAGACGCGATGCGCTCGTCCATGTTCCGCTTCGGTCAGATGCGGAAACATAATACCAGCAGTCCGAACCGTAAGCCGTGCCCTTTACCTGCGGCATTCCTCCGGCGTATATGCACTGCGAGGTGAAATTTGCACAGTCGCCGCCTACGTCGTTAAAATTGGCGTACGCCTTGTTATAATAGCTTTCGTAAAGCTTTCCGGATGTAACCGCGCCGTTGTAGACGTATTTATTTGCATATGCCGCCGCAGCGTCGGGATCATAAGCCTCATAGTAATTCGTGCTTTGAAGCGCGGCTTCGCTCTCGGTGCCGTCTTCAAAAAAAACTGCTCCGTCCTCGCTCGTTCTGTCCGTTTCCTTGCTTAGCGTACATACGCCGTAAAGATCGCTTTCGTCGTATTCGTCGGAAAATATCTCGTATCCTTCGCCGCACGGCACAAGCGTTATCTTATGATCGGTGCCGTGTCCCGCAACGTCACATCCGCCCGCGCCGTCGCTCAGATCGTCGTAGTCGTAGAACGTCCATTCATAAACGTACATAACGATGCTTCCGTCGTCCAAATATTCTGTGCGTTCATCGTCGATAAGCGCCGTTACCTCGGCGTCAAGCAAAGCGACGTCGGCGCGCGCCTCAAACTCGGCTATACCGCTAATTCTTTTTTCTCGCTCGCGCGCCACCTGTTCGCTCACAGGCGCGCATTCGTTCTCCTCAAGACTGAAAGTGCCGGGATAGTCGCTCTCCCTTTCGCAAAAATAGGCGTATACAGCGCTGTCGGGCGAATTTTCGTCTGCTGCGGCAAGCACAGCCTCCGCATTATCCCCGAACCAGAGCCTCGTCATTTCATGGCAGTCCATAGAGCCGTTTTCGTCTTCCGCGCGTTCGGCCGATGCAAACGGTACGCTCACAAGCAGCACAAAAACAGCAAGCATCATAAAAAACGCCCTTTTTATATTATTTTCAAAGAGTCTTTTCATAACATATTCCCTTTATTTAAGCCTATCCCGCCTTGCATATACGCTTTATGCCGGGCGGCGCCATAAAATAGTATATTTTTATTGATAGTTCATTATAACATACTTTTTTGCAGACTTCAACATAAAATTGGACGGCAAAAAGACGCGCGCTGTTCCCTTTTTTGTTTCACGCAACGTAAAAAGAAAGACGCAGCGGAGTATTTCATCCGCTGCGCCATGATAATTATGCTGTTTTACGTATATGCATACCGCTTACTTAAGGCTTACTCTAACGACTTCGCTCTTTGCGATATACGTACCGGAATTTACCCAAATGAGCTTTACAACAGCGCCGTTTCCTATCTTTTCAGTGCCCGGAGCGGTCATTATATCAAAGCTTACCATCTGTCCGTTACCGTCGTATACGGCAACGTATACGGGAGTTGACGCCTTTACGCTGCCCGTTACCGTAACAGATGACGTCTTAACGGTGCAAGCGATGCTTTCGCCCGTATTTTTATCGGTGCGGGTCACGCTTGCAATTTCTTCTTCGCCGGTCTTTTCGCCTATCGCGCTCGCCGTGTTCATTAAGAAGTCCTCGCTCATGGCAACGCCCGCGTAGCTTACCGCAGTATGAGCCACGAGCACGTTGCTGTTCTCAAGGTCGAACGCCGCCGGATCGTCAGCCGTGAATATTACGCGCTTTGCGAAGTAATCGCTCATCACGACGTCGGTCTGATAAATGCTCGAAGCGAGATAGCCCGTGTTCGGTACTCTGTATTCGGGCACGAACGTGATCTTACCGGAAATAAGGTTGCCGTCCGCGTCGAAGAAATTGATCTTCGTCTTAGCGCTGTCGTAGCTGTCGGTGTTCGAGGGTATCTTAGCGCTCTGCTCCGCGCTCATGTCGACCAAAGACTCCATCTGCATGTATTTGCTGAAGCCTATCGTCACGCTGCCCGCAACTTCCGCGCCGCTTTTGTCCTTCGTCGTGGCTACAAGCACTACCTCGGGCGCCTTCGTAGACATAAGACCTATGTTTACCTGCGTATGCTCGGGAGGAACGGTCATGGATTTCGTCTCCGCATCGGCAAATTCGGCCGATTCGCGCTTGTCCTCAAAACGTACCTTCCATTCGCCCGCCGGAACGTCCCAGCCGTAGCGTCCCTTTGCATCGTTTGATTCGGCTTCGGTATACTCTGCGCCTGTCGCGCTGTTTATGCCCGTTGCCGCTTCGCTTGTAAGTATCGGGTTTTCCTGTCTTTCGTCCACGTTCTCATTCGGGTCGCTCCAGTCAACGAAGCCGGAGCCCGTTCCCTCCATTATCGTGCTCGTAATTCCCGAAACGCGGTTGTCCTCTGTCGCCTCGAATACGTAACCCGACGGGTCGATGTAAAGATTGAACTTCGGGAAGTTATCGTCAAATCTGTAGTAGAGCGGCGGTACTCTGCCGTTAAGTACGTCCTCAACGGCCTCTCTTATAAGCCTCTCTCTGTCAGCTTTGTTCCAATTCTCGCGCTCGGCGATCTTTCTCCACTTCTCGTAGAGCTCTCTTTCATACTGTTCTCTGTCCTTAATGCGTCTCTGATCCTGGCGCGCTATCTCGGCGCAGATGGAGCGCATGATAGAGTCGAATTCCTGGCTTAAATTGTTAAGCGTCAGCTTGTTTATGCCGTTATATCCCAATGTGCCTATCGTAAGACCGAGCTTTACGGGAGGCACGCCGCCCGTTAATGCCTTTCCGGCTACGGAGCCGCCGTTTACAAGGCTGCTGTCAAGGTATACCTTGGCTCTTAACGCCTCGTATGCCTGTATCTCGTTCGAGAGAGTCTGTATAGCCTTTGCGCTCTTTAGATCTCTGGGGTCTAAAAGATTCAGCGTTGCGTAAAGCGTGCTCGAATCCTTGCCCTGCGGTCCCTTCGATATCTTATACGTCGTATAAGTAGCGCCGACTATAAGCATGCCCTGGCTTGCATAGCCCTTTACAGCAGGGGTAAGATATTTGCCGACTCCGCTTGCCGCTGCGGCATGAGCCGCCTGCAGCGACGCCTCCTCGGTGCTTGCGGTCGAGAGCGCCGCCCTCGTTATGCCCATATCGCGTCTTAACTGCTCGCCGCCCATAATCTCACCCGTTATGCGTACAAGCGTAAGCTCGCCCGTGGGGCCGCCTGCAATGCTTGCCGCATCGCTCATCATCGCGTCAACGGCAGCCTTTGGCAGATACTTGTCGGTCACGGTCGAAACGCTGAGCACGCCGCCGTCTGTAAGCGCGTCGCCCGCCGCATTGTACTGCGAATTGTCGGTCGTTGTTCTCTTTTCGTATACCGTGCCGAAGTCGCTGTCGTATTTCGTCCATATCGTCGTTGTCTTTTTGTCGGCCGATACTTCCATGCCGTTTTCAAGATAAGCGTCATACAGTGCCTTTATGTCGGACGACTGATATACCGTCTTGTCCGTCATATCTACGGTGGTGCTCATCTTGTTCTCGCTGCCCTGAGATATAGCGTAAGAGTACTTGTCTGCTTTGTTCTCTATAACCTCTACCGTCGTCTTTGTTGCCGCGTCGGCATCGTTTAAGTGATCGCGGAACGTTTTCGGCAGGTTCTCCTTAGCCTCGTTTGCTATGGCCGCGTAATCCGCGTCGGAAAGCGAGCTCGTCGCTTCGACCATATCTTCAAAGCTCGTAAGCTTGCCGCCGTAAGCCTTGTAGTATGCCTCGGCCTGCTGCTTCTCGCGCTGTGCCTCGGTTCCCGTGTACGACAGAGCAGGAGAGTAATCGTATCTTACGGTGAACGTGTCGAAGTATCCTACCGGGAAGGTCTCGTCTTCGGTCGTCGTCTTTACCTTGTACTCGGCCCACGGATGCGAAACGCCCGAGCTGTCAACAGTCGTGCCGCTCTGCACGAACTCCGTTTCAAATTCCGTCTCCATGCCGCTGTAAACCTTTACGAATTTTACGTTCTCTACATCATAGTCGTTTACATTGTTTATGCGGAAGGATACGCGGCTCTTGTTGGACGGCCAGAATCTGAGGGTTATTCCCTGAAGCTCGCTTAGATCGTTGAAATACCAATCCTGCCATCCCTGGTCGTTTCTGTGCTCCCAATGGAAGTTGCTTACATACGGAGAAGACGCTATGTCTACAAGCGAAACACTGTGGCGCGACGTATAAACGGTCTCGCCGTCCACGTCCTTCGAGGCGTATATCTCGTGAACGCCGAGCTTTTCGGCCTCGGAAAGGCTTATGGTCACGGTGGCCTGGCCCTTGTAATTAAGCGTTGCCGTGCCCGCTTCTCTGCCGCCGTCGTATATGGTCACCTCGTCGCCCTCTTTGCCGTATACCGTAACGGGTACCTCGCCGCCTCCGTTATACGTTACCTTTGCGGGAGCGCTGAGCTCAAATTGTTCCGCTTCTACGTCGAATGACACTCGTTCAGTGCCGCTGTAGCCGGAGGCATCGATATAGTTGATGCTTGCCTCTCCTCTCACGTAGCCGTCTTTTGCTTCGGCGTAAATGAGTATGAAGGGGTCGGCCTCGCTTCGGCCAAGGTCAACGACATAACTTGTCTGACCGCTCGACGCGGAGCCCTTTGTCTCCTTGCCGCCCGAATATGCGTAATCGAACGCGTCTATATGCGTAAGACCGAGGCCGTTATACTTTGTAATGTAAGCGTTCGTGTAGAGAACGCCTGCGAACTTCTTTGTCGCGGATATCTTAACAGCAAGCCAGCCTGAATGTCCCGGCACAGGCTCGGTCGTCACGTCGATCAATGCGCCGCCCAGCACACTCGAACCTGCAACCTTGGCGGGCGCCATATCAGAAAGCGTGAGCACCTGTCCGAGCGCGAGCGAAGTCTCTTTATACGTCGCCTCGCCATCCCTTACAGCTCTGGATACACGGTTTCTGATGCCGTAGGGATCGGAAAGCGACCTTAATGCTATCTCGTCGCCCGTCTTAACTTTTAGTCCTATTACCGTATATGCCGACGTTTCCCTCTGGGGAAGATATGATACGGTAAGCTCGCCCTGTCCGCTTTCCATGTCCATAAGAGTGTATCCGTCGTAAACGAGCAGATATCCCGTCTCGTCGGAGCCCTCCTCTGCGACCGTTGCGGAAATTGAGCCTTTCTCTTTTGCCGTTACCGTAAGCACTGCGTTAAGATCCTCGTCAAGCACGGCCGTGTAACTTTGGTACCAGCTATCGTCCGCACTGTTATAAAGCTCTATCTGCTCTTCCGCCGGGAGTCTGTTGAAGTATACAGTCACTGTGTCGCCGGGAGCAAGCGCGTAAGAGTAGTAGCTGTCTATAAAATACATGCTGTTGCCGTTTATGTCGCTCTCAACGCTGAAGCTTACGTAACTTTCCGAACCGTCGGCGTGGGTAACGTATATATAAGATGGCTGCAGTTTGTTTGCGGAGGCCATATGCGCCTCGTCGTCCGACTTGCCCGCCGGAGTTACCATGAGCACCGGCGTTATTATCATATTGTCTCTGTATGACAATGATATATCGCCCATATCTGTCGTGCCTGCCGCAGCTGTCTCGGTCTGGGCCGCATATTTTCCGCCGCCCACCGAAAGCTTCGCGTCGTACTGGGTGTATATATTGTCGAAAACGAAGTGCCCGTTCTCATCCGTATACGTTCCCGAGCCTGTCGAAAACGAGTTTACATAAAGGTTCGGCAGCCCGTTAAGATCCACACGCTTTATTTCCTGCGTATAACTTACATACTGATGCGCCGCAGGCGTGCCCAAGGGAGTAAGGAGCGTACCCTCAAGGCTGCCGCGGGTGAAATTCTCAAATTCGACGTCTACGGTATCGCTGCCGCTTATCGTCTTAACCGTCGTGCCGCCTACTATGCCCCTGACGTCGCCCCACGAAGTGCCGCCCGCAAGCGTTACGTTCATAGACGCGGCGGTGGGCAGTATCGGTATATGATTTATCTCTGCCGTGTCTCTGCCATAGAACCATACTCGGCCCTGTGCGCCGCTCGGCGTCGAGTAGTCGGCGTAAGTCCAATAGGGAAGCCCGGCAGTCAGGCAGCGGATCGTAAGGTTTGCGATCTTAGGAAGGTCGAGCGCGAGCTTCGTCACGCCGCCGCCCTTTGTCACCTCGAACGTGCCCGAAGCGATCTCGCCGCAGCCGCCTGTTATCTCATATTTATAGCTGCCCTTTTCCACATTGGGTATCGTCACGGATTCGCTTCCGTTGAGGTCGGTCTGGTAGTACCATACATAATCGCCGCTGTCGTACCGCCTCCATATCTTTATATTCGTGCCTTCGTAATTTGCGTCAAAGCCGCTTATCACAAGGTTTGACATTACCTCATATTCCGAAACGCTGAATTCGCGCGTAAGACCGCTGCGCGTCACCGTCGCGGGGAGCGAGGTGTCTTCTATAAAATACTTAACTGAAACGAGCGCCTCGGCGTCGTCGGGCACCTTCACGCTGCCCGAATACATGCCGTAATAGCCCGTCGCTTTTAATGGAGCGCTTCTTACGGTCTTGAGTGCAGACGCCGTCTCATTCGACTCATATGTAAGCTCGATGTAGCCCTCGAGCGTCGCGCCCGCGCTGCCGTAGAAGTTGCAGGTCATCTCCGCGCCGGGAGTTACCTTATATGCGCCCCTTGCGTATCCGCGCGGTATCCACGGCGAGGTCGCGTTGTAGACGTTCGGAAGGGTCTGACCTACGGCCGAAACCTCCGCGATCTTGCCGGCATTCATCTGATTTTCACCCTTCTTAACTCTTACGCCTATGCGGTAGTTGTCCACTCCGGCCATAAGCGGGCTGTCCGTTACGTACACGTTGGTGTCGCCGTTCTTCGACATTTCGTAAAGCGTAACGGGAAGCTGTGAAAGATCGGTCGCAGTGTCGTCGCCGTAATATACGAGCGCTTCAAGGGAAAGCGCTTCCGACTCCTCGCCGCATGTTGCGTAAACAAAATAGCCTTCGTTCGCAAAAAGCAGCTCCTTGCCGTCGGCGGTCTTGGGCACTATCTTCCTATTGGCGTCCTTTATGCCCACATCTGTGGGAGCGGCCGCCTGAGTATTGTCAAGATACAGTACATTATACTGCAACTTTGTGTTATGGCCGCCGTCGCCGTCGTTGAACTGGAAGTATACCGTATGGTAGCCGAAATCGTCCTTTGCGAACGTAAAGTCAACGGTCGATGCAATGGGCTGCCACTCGGACCATGCGCCGTCGTCCGTGTTGTAGCGCATATTCGTATAGTCGCCGGGAGTTATGCTCGCCGTGACCTTAGGCGTGTTCGTCGTGCTCGGCACGGTCACCTTAGGCGGCGTAACGTACACCGGCGTGTCCCCGCTTGCATTCATCGGGCCTAGGCGCGGTATGGTAACGCCCTCCTCGTTGTTGCCGTAGAAGCAAAGCTGGATACTGCTTCGCGATGTAACAAGACAAACTGGGAACCAGCTGTCCTGCGGCTCTTCGCCCGTAGGCTCCATCTTATATGAGTATATGCCGAGATTGGGCTGCGAATCCACAAGCTCGGTCGCCGTGTATACCGGCACAAACTCAACGTCGTCGCTTTCGTAGTCTTCGTTGCATATCGCGTATAAGCCTACGCCCTCTTCGCCGGCAGGAAGGCCGTAGCCCGATATCTCCATAACGAGGCTTCCGTCGGAGTTTTTCTCTGTTATGTTTACCTCAGCCACGTACATGTTGCCTTCGGGCGCGCCCGCGCATTCTATCCGTGCAACGAGATAATTGTTGTAGATTATCTCCATATTAGTGTCCATCTGCGGGCAGGATATCATAGCCCTGTAAAGATAGCACGCCGTCTGTCCGCGGCCCACGACTGTTTCCGAGAAGTCGCTCAGCTGAGACACTTCGTTTCCGAATATCTCAAAAAGGGAGGGATCAAGCTGCTCCGTTGAATAGAGCGTAAGCCTGTGTACTTCCTCGCCGCCGAAATAGAACTGTACCGGCTCGGGATGATAATCGGCGCCGTAATAGTAGCCTGTATCGGAAACGAGAGCGCCCCATAGGTTCTCTCTCATCTCGTCGTTTTCGTCAACGCCCGCAACATATGTGCGGCCGCCGCCCCACACTCCGGCGCTCATCGACACGCCGTAAATTACCGATGCGTCAAAGTCGTCGGCATCCGTGACAGGCGCCGCCAAAGCTGCCGCAGGTAATACGGTCAGGCACATTGCAATTACAATGATCATACTGAGCAGTCGTTTTGTCTTCATTGGAAATCCTCCTTTTTAAGATATGATCGCCATATTGTCATCGAAAAAAAGCCTGAAAATCAGTTTTGTGCATTTTTTACAAGCAAAGGCTGCGTCATCGAGGCGTATATACCCCTTTATAGATAAATATACCTTATATTTTTCAAAAAATAAAGAGGAAAAACAAATTTTTTAATGACAAATGCGGCACAAAATGTGCCACATCCAAATTTTGAAAGTACTTCAATGCAAATCGGCTGTCTGCCCGTTTAAAACGAGCCGTTACGAGAAAAAAGCGCCAAAAAAGAACGGCAGCCGCATTCTCTTCGACTGCCGTTCCAATAGCTTTTTTTACTTTATCGTTACATCGGCACACCATATGCCGTCTGCGTCCTTATATATCTTGTCCACCGTCAAGGTGACAGACACGCCTTCGTCGTCCCATTTAATTCGATATGAATCTCCTTCAAAAAACAGATCCTCGTCCGCCGCTACATTTCCGTATTTTTTCAGCGTGTTTCGTCCGTTGTTTTGAATAAGTCTTATCAGGTTTTCGCTGTATTCAAAGCAGCTGTTCGTGTGTTGGAAGTAATCGACCGAGCTCCTCCCGAAGCTTTTCAGTTCGCCTTTCACATAATAGAGCGCGACGCCGGGCTTTGAAAACAGACCTGTACCGGCGTATGCGAAGGCCTCGTTCGGGCCGGTGGGCGCATAAAGCGAAACAGACACGAACTCTGTAAACCACGACTCTTCTCCGCTCGGCGATATCATAAGCGCGTCGCCCGTATCCGTAAAGGAGCGAAGCGTAAGCTTATGCGGCGCGGCGTAATCAAACGCGGGATTTATCCATCCGAGAAGCATTTTTGAAAGCGGGTCATGATCGCCCTGAGTTGCAGCCATCATTATCGTATCACCGCACGCGTTGTCGAAATAGCCGTAGTAATCGGCAAGACCGAGCGCGTGACCCGTCTCATGGATAAGTGTACGGCAGTTTTGCGCTACGCCGTCGTCTTCTTCGCCCAACTCTCCTGTTATAATGTCCATGTCAAAGAATTCGGCGCCCATCCACAAATAGGTGCAGAACTGTTTCCCGTCAAATATACTCGGCGCTTCGGAATAGACGGACTGATTGTAATCAACGTTATATGCCCACCACATGGAATTAAAGTCGTCCGATAAGGGCGCATCGTAAATAAAGTAAACGCAATCGATATTGCCGTCGTCGTTCTGATCGTAAAGCGAATAGTCTATTTCGTCGTCATAATAGGCAAGCGCATCGCAAAGGAACTGCTGCTCATTGCCAACCTCGTCCTCAATGTCTGCTATTGCCAATCCCGTTTCATACGGCTCCTTAATGTCCGCATGAAGCCTGAGCTTTTGGTAGGAGGATTCTTCATAATATTCTCTGAGCGAATACCAGCCCGTTGAGCCGTCTTCACTGTTGAAGGCATTCTCAAGCTCAATATCATACTCCGGCGAGTCGGTAAAGCGTATCGGTATAACAAGGATGTTTACGTCGCCCTCGTCGGGAAGGCTGGGATGGATAAATCTGTCCCCGGGCAGATCGTACAGCGTATCTGCGTGAAGCTCGTCTATAAACTTTCCCTCATCCGACGCGATAATATGTATAGGAAGCTTAAGCTCAATACCGTTGTAAATTACCGTCGCTTCGTAATCTCCGGGGCTTGAGGGATCGTAATCGGAGCAGAAATACTCAAGCTCGCTTACAGGCGTCTCTTTCTCCGAAGCCATGTCTTCGAAAACGACTTTCACGCCGCTTACGGCCTCATCGAGCGAAGTATTCAACATAACGCTGAGCTTTTCGGGAGAAAGCACGGCACTCGGCTCATCCGCGATGTAAAACACCGTCTCTCGCAGCGGTATGAGGATCGAGCCCCCGTCAAGCATGATGCTTTCAAACTGAACAGCGCACACATCATTGCCGGACTCAGCCAATTGTTCATTAACGAAGTCACGAAGTTCTGAGCGAAACTTTGCGGCACTCCCATCCTTGTTCTGCTTCTCAAGGCTCGGGTCTCCCAAAAAGAGCTTTGCTTCATTTCCCAAATAATCCGAAACATAGACAACGTAATTCTGATCGGCAAGCGCTTCCTCTTCGGGGATCTCGCCGACAAGTATGGATTTAAGATTCACAATATTCAGATACGCCTCGTAGGCCTCGTAAAGATCGCCGGCATTTACGGGGTTGTTCGGACTGCCTGTCTGCGTGATTTTAAGCTTATCCGGATCGCTTACCACAACGGCGCCGTTTAACAAGTCGCGTTCAATATCAGTCACGCCAACGGCCTCTATGGTGTCCCAAAGCTCCGGCAGCGTCTGAATACCGTCAAAATACACAGGCACCATACAATCGCTGTCATCCTTCAGAATAATGCAGCCGTCCAAAGATCCGCAAACCTTGCCTGAAAAGTAAACCTTACTGCCGTTTTCAGCCTTTTTTTCATAACAGTCTAGGTAATACTCCGCGGCATCTAAAACATTCATCGGTCTCTCCGGCATGGAAACGCTGACTTTTCCGAAGTCGCTTAAGACGGTCTTATATTCATAGCTTACATTTATTGCTCCGTATGCGTCATGATATGCTATAAGTATGCTCTCTATCTTATTGTCGCGTACCTGAAGCTGGACCTTTTCAAAAGTGCGATTGGAAGTGCTTGGTTTTAAATAGCGCGCCCCCTCCTTTTGGAGATACTGTTCCGATATGCTGTAAAGGCTCTCTCCCGTCTTCTCATACTGCGATGCGTCTATCTCATCGGGAAATTGCGGTATGTAAAAAGTTAAATAAAACGCCTCTTTTTCATTGCCCAAAGTCCATTCGCCCATTTTTAAGACGCATAAGACTTCTTCGCCGCTTGTCTCGTCCACGCTCCAATAGAATTCCCTGGTTTCTGTTCCTTCCTGCGTGACGAAACCGTGCATTTTGTTTCCCTCGACCTCAAATTCATTGTAATAGCTGTGGTCCATGTCCGACAGCAAATCCGTCTTCACGCGATATCCCGCTGTCGTCTTATCGGCGATAAAAGCTTCATATGCGGCGCCGAGTTCATCCGTTGACGTGCCTATTACCTTATATGGCAAGAGACCCGAATACTTTTTGCCGTTCTTTGAAAGCGTAATCACAACGTTTACCGTAACGTCTTTTTCGGTGCGAGTCACTTTGCCCTCGTTCGTTATCGCGTCGGTATCAGACGAAACCGCAGTCACGGAAACGCTTTCGTCGCCCACGTCAAACGTGATATCGTCCGTTACGGCTATAAAGCTTTCCGTGCCGCGCATCGCGTCGAACAGCTCTTTAAGTTCAATTATGTCGGCGTCGGTGATCCTTCCGCCTCCGCCCGAGCCTCCTCCGGAGCCTCCGCCCGAACCCGAAGAAGCAGGCGTCTGCGTCTGCGTTACAGCACCCTCGTGCGAGACGTAACAAACTCCGCCCGCTATGCTGCAGTCTTTAAGCTTTATTTCCTTTTCACCGCCGCCGCGAACAACGAGTCGGCCCTCTACGCTCACTCGTTCAAGCACAAGCGTTCCGTCCCCCACGCCGTCGCCCACTATGAGGTCGCCCTTTACGCTGACGCCCTTAAGCGTGACGCCGGATACGCGCACTACTGTGTTTCGCCCGAAATCTTCGGTATACACACCGGCTTTTGATACATAGTCCCCCACAACGTTATAGATCACTTGCGCGTACTGTTCGCGCGTTATAGGCTCTTCGGGAGCTATGCGGCCGTCGCTGCCGTTTACATAGCCGTCCCGGACCATTGCGGCTATAGGGCCGCGAGCCCATTCGCCTACGTCTGCGCTGTCAGAAAACTGTGAAAGCACAGAGAGATCTCCGTCCTCAAGCCCCAGCGCGCGCGCCATTACCGTAAACAGCTGCGCCCTCGTAACCGTACCGTCAGGACGCATCGTCTTATCGGGAAAACCGTTTAAAAGCTTCATGCCGACAGCGAAGCTTATATCGTCACAGAACCATTTATCGGAGGAGACGTCGGAAAATGCGCTTACATCTCCCCTCTCGCCCGCTCCGAACGCGCGCACGGTCATTGCGGCCATTTCCGCTCTTGTAAGCGGTCTCGTCGCACCGATCTCTCCGTCGTCGCCGCCTAAGAATATGCCCGCTTCAACAGCGGCCCTGACTGCCTCGTCGGACCAACCGGACTCCTTTTCGGCAGGTCGCTGTGCTCCCGCGTTCACTGCGCATATAACCATTAAAAGCGCAACAAAAACAGCCAGGATTCTTTTTGCAGTAATTCTCATAATTATCCTCCCGTATATTATTCCATATAGTTTTCCCGTTTACATTATTTGATCCCACATATATCATGAACCGGACGGCCGGATATATGAAATGCAGGCACACCGCCAAAAGAGGAGAAAAACGGTGTGCCGCAATAACAGCAACATATCAGATCAAAGCCCATATACTTTCATAAATCCCAGAATAATATGCACAAGCTGCGCCCGCGTTGCAGCCGTTTGGGGCATAAGATTTCCGTCGCTTCCGTTTATTATGCCGGCGCCGCATGCCCACTGCATAGCGGGCACGGCCCACTCGCTTACAGACATGGCGTCGTTATATGAAAGAATGTTCGTATCCTCGCCTGCCGACACATCAAAGCCCTCGTTTACGGCATATCTGTAAAGCATCGTTACGGCCTGCTCTCTTGTGACAGACACATCGGGCATAAACCTTCCGCTCATTCCATTTACTATGCCGTTATCGGCGCTCCAGCGCGCATAAGGTGCGAACCATGCGCCGTCCGTTACGTCGGGAAAAGCCGCGTCGCCGTCTATTACGTCATTGCCGTAGGATATCCTGTGCATTCGTGCAAGCATCGCCGCGAACATTGCGCGCGTTGTTGAAAGCTCTGGCGAAAACGTATTGTCCGAGGTGCCGTTTATTATACCTCTGAGCATCGCTTCTTCTGCATCGGCGGCATACCATTTGTCGCCGGGCAGATCGGGGAAGCTTTTCTTTTTAAGAGAAAGCTCCAAAATATCGCCTGCCGACACGTCGGCGGCATAAAGCATGGCGCCGCTTACAACTATGCCGCGCGGCGAAACAGGCATGGAAACAAGGTCCTCGCTTCGTGCGACCGTGTATACTCTGTCGCCTTTTATCATGCGTATTGCATGGTTTAAAGTGTCGGATACGTAGATCGTACCGTCATCGGAAACCGTCACGCCCTCGGGATGGTCGAACATGGCCGACGCTGCGGGGCCGTCTGAATATCCGCCGATATACTCTTCGCCTATCGTCTCATAAACGCCCGCAATTACCTCCGTTTTTCTTTGTGTTATCTTAACGATGCGGTTCTTTCCCGTTTCGGCAACGTAAAGCGCGCCTTTTGAAAAGCACAGTCCCGTAGGCTCCGACAAGTCAGCAACATATGTAGTAACGTATCCGTGTCTGTCCATTTGTCTTATCGCGCCGTTGCCTGTGTCGGCAATATAGAGAATGTCGTTTTCTTCGTCAACCGCAAGTCCCGTAGGGTGATCAAACGAAGCATTGGAACCTCTGCCGTCGGCGCTGCCCGCAATTTCCGTGCCCCCCAGAGTCTGAAGGTTCTCGCTCGTTACGAATCGCACTACGTTCGAGTCCGGATCCGAAACGGCATACCCGTCAAGAAAAGGCACTACGTCCCACGGCTGCGTAAAATAACCGCGCTCTACACTCGAGTCGTAGTAATAAGCTATCGGCTCACCTGAAATGTCCGCAATATTTATATTGCCGGCAGCTATTGTTGCCTTATCACGATCCGCATGCCAAAGCACCTTGTTGTACACGTCGGTCACAAGCATCGAACCGTCTGAAAGCATGTAAAGACCCGAAAGGCGTCCGTTTTGATAATCTCCCGCATACATTGCGGACGCAGATACCGAAAAAAGCATAAAAACAGCCAAAATAAGCGAGATAAGCTTTCGTTTCATTTCAATACACCCTTCTTTCAATAATCCAATTCGTCAAGCGTAAGCACTTCAAATCCCTCAGCCTTGCCCTTTAGTTTTATCGAACCGCCCAGCGAGGTCACACGCGCGCGATCACCCAAGGCGTCTGCTACGACGCGCGAAATAAATATCTTTCCTCCCGGAGCGTTTGATTCAAGCCTCGACGCGGTGTTTACCGTATCGCCTATGGCGGTGTAGTCCATGCGCTTGGGCGCGCCTATGTTTCCAACGACAGCCGGACCGTAGTTTACGCCCACGCCGAAGGAAACGGTACGTCCGAACCGCTCAAGCAGCTCGTCTCCCAGCGCCTTTGAGCCCTCCACCATATCCATTGCGGCGCAGCATGCCAAAAATACGGGGTCCTCCTGCTTAAGCGGAGCGTTCCAAAACGCCATCGTGCAGTCGCCCACAAATTTATCCAGCGTACCGTGGTAGCGCATGATGCACTCAGTCGTAAGCGTAAGATACCTGTTTATTATCTCAACAACAGTGGGCGGATCAAGCGATTCGCTCATAGTCGTAAAGCCGCGTATATCAACAAATAAAACGGCTATGTTATACATTTTGCCGCCGAGCTCAAGCTCTTCTCCCCCGCGATCCAAAAGCTGCTGTATTATCGCAGGATCGACATATCGTCCGAACGTGTCGGAAACTCTGCGTTTCTCCTTCTGCGCGCGCATATAATTAAGAGCAACAGACGCTATGAACACTGCCGTTGCGGACATCGGTACCCACATCACATGCAAAACAACGCCCGCTTTGTATAAAAGAGCAGAGAGGACTATAAAGCCGCCAGCGCAGATAAGCCATACTATTACCGAGGTTTTTACCTTTGCGTTCCAAAGGAAGAAAAACATTGCTCCCACAAGCGCGAACAGTATTGCAAGCTGCAGAGTATCGTCGGCCTCCTTGGGGTAAAAGCCTTTTTTAAAGGCGTCGATAAGATTTGCCTGTATCTCAATGCCGTACATCGGCACGGCTCTGTCTATCGAGGTGCGGTATTCGTCCTGCATGCCTGCGGCATACGGACCTATCAACACTATCTTTCCCGAAAGATCCTTGCCCGACACGCTGCCGTTTAAAATATCTATTACAGATATGTCCTCATAATAGCTACCGCTCTTTGCCGTGAAAGGAATGTAAAAAAAGCCGTCGTCATACGTTTCGGGCAAAGGATTCGGCTCTGTGCCCGTTTCCTCGCACCAGCGCTCATATATAACGCGCGAAAAAGAATATACTCTCTCACCGCTTGGCCCGTCAATGTATAAAAGTGCATGGCGCAGCACCCCGTCGCTGTCTGACATGGCGTTTATATGCCCCGTATCCGTGACGTTATAAAGATCGGTGTACGGGCTGTCCCATGCAAGCACAGACCGCGTATCGAGATAAAAGCTGCCGTCGCGTTCAACAAGGCTGCTTCCAAATGTCGCGGCCGACGCCACAACAACGTTTTTTCCTTCTTCGGCCGCCTTTGAAAGATACTCATCGGCTTCCCACGATGCGCTGCTTCCCACATAGAGCACGTCTAACGCAATAACTGCGGGGCGTTTGTCGGGGTCGGCGTTCAAACGCTCTATCACCTCGGCCATAACGCTTCTCGGCCACGGCATGGGACCCAGCGCGTCTATCGCGCGCTGGTCTATGCCTACCACAGTTGTCTGGCCGTCAGTAAACGTGGGACGCTGATAAAGCGCGTCGGACACGCTGCCGTCAGCGCTCTGAAGCCATCCCGACCACGCGACAAGCGTTATCAGAACTGCAACGACAAGCGATATGATTGTTCTTTTTGACAGATCCTTTATTTTCATAAGCATTATACAAGAAATGCCCGCGCCTTATGCGCGTCGGTGTGTTATGATTTACAGTCGTTTAAAAGCTGCCCGGCCGTCACAACGCCGTCGTTATGCATCGCGATCAGTTCTTCTTTTGGCCGTTTCCGCCGCCAGAACCGTAGGAAACAGTGTTAAATACCTGCGTCGAAGAGTTCTTTGCACTGTTCGTAAAAAGGCGTCCGAGCTTTTCGTTTATCTCGTCTGTAAGCGTTTGCTCCAAAGCTGCATCCTCTTCTCCCTTAATTTCCTCAAGCGCAAGAATCTTGTCAACATCGAGCGTTGGCACGTCTTTACGTATCATCCCCTGAAGGCCCGTATTCTTTCTAAGCTCGCTTATCACGAAATACGGGATATCCTCCTCCTTTAGCGTTATCTTTTCAAACGTCTGAGCGCCGCTTTGCGCATCAGTCGTAAGTCTTACGCCTTCGCCGCCCTTTATGTCGAACACGACTGTTTCGCTGCTTCTGTAAGCTTTGCAGGTCACGGTGACATGGCCGTGCAAAAGCCCCATCTCGTCTTCCGTGACCCATCCGTAGGACCCTCTTATGCCCGTGACCATCGTGGATGTTGAGATATTAAGTCTCTCGGAAGACGCCAAAGGCGCGTCCACGTTGAAATAGAGCTTGCCCTTTGTAAGCTTCACCTCAAGCTGACGCCCGCTCGCTTTTACCTGGGCGCTGCTTGAAGAGTCAAGCTTTACGGCCTTGGTCGAATCGAGCGTTATATATGCGTAGCTTTTCGTTCCCGCAGATACAGAATACCCGTTTGAAAGCTTCATGCCCGCCCTCACCGCAAGGCTGCTTCCGCTCGCATTTTTAACGGTGACCGAACCTGACGAAGCGGACAATGCAATGTTTGAGCCTACGGCCTTATCTGCAGCGTAGGCAGGTACAAAAAGAGTACATGCCATAATAATAACTATCAGCATCGATATAACTTTTTTCATCACTCTGCCTCCCATGCTTTGCTTGTTTCAAATAACTCAAGGATCTTTTCATCTATCGCACCCTCGCCAACCATACTGTGCAGTATGGAAAAAGCCTTGTCCGACGGCATCGGCGGCTTGTACGGGCGATCGCGCGCCGTAAGCGCGTCGAATACATCCAATATCGTAAGCAGGCGCACCTCGTCGGGTATATCATCGGCCGTCAGATGAGCCGGATATCCGCTTCCGTTTAAAAGCTCGTGATGAGCTGCTGCCCAATGCGGCGCTTCTGCGTACATTTTAGGGAAATCCACCTGACTCAGTATGCGGGCTGTTATTGAAACATGGCTCTCCATTACCGAGCGTTCTTCAGCCGTAAGCGTTCCCTTTCTTATTGAAAGGCAATCGTACTCCTCGCGTGTTATCCACGAAAGCTTGCCGCCGTTCTCATCTGTATATGTAAGCTTACTGAGCGCATCTATCTGTTCGAGGTCCTCGTCTTTTAAAAATCCCGCCGCATCTATGCGCTCCACAAGCGCTTTTGCATCATTGAGCCCGCGCACGACATTTTCAAACTCGTCAGAAGATATGCGCCCCTCAAGCATGGCTATCTTATTTAAAAGACCTATAGTCTTAAAACGCTCCATTACTTTTTCAATGCCGTCGCCCAAGCGGCTGTTCTTATTCATTACCGACAGCGGCACTGCAAGCTTTCCTACGTCATGAAGCCAAACCGAAAGCAGAAAGGTGCGGCGTTTGTCGGCGTCAAATTTCCACGGGTCATCGGTTTTCTCCAGCCAGTCCAGAAAATTTGCGCCGTATTTCACCATATTTCTCGTATGGTTGGCATTATACGGAGTGCTCGCGTCTATTGCGGCGGAAAGCGCGCCGACAAGCGAATCAAGAAGCGCGGTTATCTGATCGGAATACTGCATATTAGTTATGCTTATGGCCGCCTGCGACGATATCGCTCCCACAAGGAGCTCTATATCCTGCGGAAACGTCGTTATCTCGCCGTCCTCATCAAGCGCATTTATAAGCTGTGTTACGCCTACCAGCTGTCCCTTATCATTGCACATAGGAACGACGAGCATGCTCTTCGTTCTATATCCCGTCATATCGTCGTAGCGCTTCGAACCGGAAAAATCAAAATGCTTATCGGTGCGCACGTCGGCCACATTTATGGCCTCGCCATGTATCGCCACCCACGAACAGACATATGTCTCGTCCAAAGGCACGGGCGGCAGAGCTATGGGCGCCGCATGACCTCCCTGGCGTATATTCTGCGAGCGCGTCACCATCCGGCAGAAATGAAGGCCGTCGTCTTCGTAAAGATACAGCGTTCCCGCATCGCATTTTGCAAGGTCCATGGCAGTGTCGAGAATATTGGATAAAAGCGCCTCTCTGTCGCGCTCGTTTGAGATCGCAAGACAAATGTTTAAAAACCTTTTCAGTTCATTCGGCGTCAAAGTAATATCACCTCTTCCTCATATGCAAAAGAGCATTTCGGGTGTATTGAAAAAAGCGCGTCGGCCTCTTTATCAAGGCGTTCGTCAGTTCGTCCCGGATCGTGGTGTATTATTCTCACGGCCTTTGCCCCCGCGTCGCGTCCCAGGCGCGCAGCCGCCGTCCATGTGCTGTGACCGAAAGTGCTGCGATGTTCCCACTCCTCGTCGCTGTACTGCCCGTCGCATAAAAGCAGGTCGCAGTTTTTTGCAAACTCAATATACTTTGCCGTTTCCCCGTCGTTTAACGTGCAGTCGCTCATAAAGACCACGCTTTTTCCCTCGGCGCTCAGGCGAATAAGCGATACTCCTCCGGGATGCGCGCCTTCTATTGTGTCTACTTTGATCCTGTCTATATAAAAGCTTTCCCTAAGATCATGAAAATAAAAACTTGCGGGCAGTCCGTCTGTGTCAACAGGCCATATCGGCGGTGAAAAAATGCGCTCCATCTGCTCTTTTATGTCAAGCTCTCCCCGCCTGGCGCCGTATATATCAAGGCGGGCGTCGCTTTTAAAGATATAAGGGCACATTGCAAGCCCTATTATATGGTCGGCATGGGCGTGCGATATGACAAGCGAAAGCGACGGACTTGAAAGCGCCTGCTTGGGCAGCTTGAGTATGCCCGTTCCGCAGTCTAAGATAACATATTGCCCCGCCATTTTAACTAAAACGCAAGTCGTTGCGCCGCCGTAACGATAAAATGAACCTCCGCTCACGGGGACAGAGCCTCGGGCGCCCAATATCTGTACTGAGTTTTCCATATACATCACTGCCTACTGAATATAAAATCTTTCTAAAAAAACAATTCTTTTACAAAAAAGCTTACTATAATCAATTTGAAATGTCAACGAGCCCCGCGTCGCTTCGTCCCTTTAAGTCCGCTCCCTATTCGACAACAGCTTCAACGCTCTGTGAAATAGGCGCGTAGTTTTTGTCAAGATAAAAGAGCGTGGTTTTTTCATTCTCTACATCATTTGTGACGATTTTCTTTTTATAGCCGAAATCTCCCTTTTCCTCATAGACCGACAAGCCCGTCATCTTCCCGTCATCGTTATATGAAGCATACATGATATACCCTCCGCCGGGGCTTATTATCCAAGACGATATCATAAAAGAGTCGTCGCCCAAGGGCACTGCTTTTTCCCAATGCGTATCAATAAGCTTGTCAAAACTAATAAATCCGCAGCCGTAATAATTGTCATATCCTTCGTCGCCCAGGTCTATTGCTCTTTCCTTAAAAAGCCATAGCATATCGGCGTTATCCATATCAGGCGCAAGCTGCAATATAACGGCGGCGGCAGCCGTCACGCACGGCGCCGCAAACGACGTTCCCGTGCTCGTTATGCTCTCTTCGTCGGCTCCCGTAAACGTAATATAAGCGCCCGGCGCGCACACGTCCACAGCCACAGTATGCTGAGCGCTCGAAACGTACGATAACGCCTTATTTACGGAAGAAACGCCCAGTACATGCTCATACGCTGCCGGATACAATACAGTGCCCTGAGGTGCGCCCGAGCTCACGTTGCCTGACGCGGCCACCAAAACCACTCCGGCCGAGTAGGCCCTCTCTATCGCATTGTAAAGTGCCGCGGATTTTACATCAACGCTCCAGCTCATATTTATAACGTCGCATCCGTATACATTTACCGCATCGTCTATTATTTTCACAAGATTCGACACGTTTGGATTTTTTGTTGCGGAAAAGCACCTGAGCGGCACTATTTTAGCACCTCTTGCCATGCCTGTGACTCCAAGCTCATTTTTATCGCCGCATATCATTTGCATTACCTTCGTGCCATGATACACATCGTCTTTCATTTGCGTCGTATTTTCAACGTAATCGTATCCTGCGCAGATATTGGCGTTTTTAAGATCGGGATTTAACAAGTCTACGCCGCTGTCTATCACGCCTATGCACACGCCAGAACCGTCAAGTCCAACGCTGTCGGCATACGCTACGTTCATCGCCTCATACGGCCAGCCGTCACAGATCTCGGCTTCGTCTTCCAAATCGCACAGCGTCGCCGTATAATCAGGTTCAACATATATAGCCTGTCCGCACCTAAGCAAAAGCGCCGCATAGTCAGGATCGTCCGTTTTATATATATTATCGGCAACGAAACTTAGCTTATCAGAGCTTTCCTGCAAAATCGCCGTATCTTGCGTGTCTGCCATAAATACCAGGTATCCGTCATAACGCGGGCTTTCTTTTGACGTATATGCTTCACTTGCCTTTGCAGGGATCGGCATTTGCATAACGCAAACAAAGAAAGCGCATATTAGTATAAATGAGATAAGTTTTTTCATAATACAATAGTCCAATCCGCTGTTTTTTTTATTATATCAAAAGCATATATACAAACGCAAGAAAAACTAAAAAAGCGCATGTTTGAAAACATGCGCTTTTTTAATTTAATAACACATTATCATGCGTCCGCGTCGCTTATCTCAATATTCACGGGATAATCATATACGGCGTCTTGCTTTATGTAGCGTATATTAGTTATCGTCTTTCCGCCGAGGTCTGCAATGGAGCCGCCTATCTCAGTCCCTCTCCAAAGGTTCGCAATGTGGCGAAGTCCCATCTTGCTCCCGTCGGAAAACGTAACTACTACACCGCTTACAGTATCGCCCTGTGCAACGCCCTCGGTGCCCGTAAGCGAGATCTCTATATCGGCATGACGCGCGCCAACAGTCACCTCTGCTTCTACGCCCTCTACGCTCGATGCTTTGCCCATAACTGCGGAGAATGTACCATCTTCATTCCATATCTTATATCTTGCAGGCACCCCAGTCATCACATAGTAAGAATAGCTTGCGCTTTCAAACAATGCATCCTTGCCGCTGTACGTCGTGGTCGTCGTCTGCCCGCGGTTCGTTACCGTTATATCTACGCTAGACTCGTCCGTTATTTTGGTATAACCGGACAGCCTCGACATATCTCTAACATATACGGGATAAATTATGCCCGTTATGTCGCTTCCGTCCGAATTTACATGATACGAGCCGCCCGCAAGCGTTCCTGTACGGGGCTTGTTGCGCGTTGCGCTCGTTACGGCGTCTACCGTCGGATCGTTCTCGCCAAGCTCCGCCTTATAGAACTCATCATACGGTATGTTCATAAGAACGTAGCCGCTTGTAATGCGTGAGCTGCCGCCTCCGCCGCCGCCTGAGCTGCCGCCGGATGACGATCCGCCGGAGGTATTTGCATCGGTTTTAGTCGTCTGTGTGTCATCATTATTCTCATTATTTTCGCTTTCAAGGGTGTTGTTCAAAGCGTCTTTAAGCGCGCCTTCTGTGCGATACAGAAGGGTAACGCCCTCTGCTCGGCTGAGTGCGCGCTGAGGCATTATTTCGCCCGCCTCGTTGCCCTGCAGATAACCTGCCTGTACCATGGCGGCAAACGCACCCTTCGCGTATTGGCTGATTTTATCGCTGTCCGCAAAGCTGTCAAGAATGCTTTCGTCGGCCTCGGGCAGATTTAAAACTCTTGCCACCATAGTAACCGCCTGTTCGCGCGTTATCGTATTCATCGGAGACATGGTCGTCGGTGATGTGCCGTTCATATAACCTGCGGTAAGCGCCGTTTTAATGTCCGTATAGAACCACTGCTCGGGGCTTACGTCGGTATATGCGTCCAAAGACGCCGACGCATCGCTAAGGCCCGTTACTCTGTTGATAAGCGCGGCATATTCAGCACGGCTTATGGAAACATCGGGTCCGTACGTGCCTTCTTCATACCCTTTTAGGTAGCCGTCGTCAATAAACGACTGCATCGCTTGCTGGGCCCAGTGACCGTCTATATCCGACGCCGCCATAGCGGCCACGGGAAGCATTGCTGTCACCATAGCTATTGCAAGCAAAAGGGCAAGTACCTTCCTTTTTTTCATTTGTACACCTCACTTGATATTATTTGGTTAGTATATACTAACCCTTCTGTATTATATAAGTCAGTGCATTCCATTCTTACTTTGTCAATATAAATGTTTATATTGGAAAGTAAGTTAGTCGGCACTAACTATATATTATATTATCAAAGCTTTTTTTGAATGTCAACAGCCATATGTCTGTAAAAAACTAAAAAAGCGCACGTTTTCAAACATGCGCTTTTATAAGAGCTATCACTTTTTTATGATATTTTTACTGCACATACAGCTTTACCGTCTCACAGAGCGGCGCGTTCGCTATATCGAGGCTTATCAGCTTAACATAGCTTGCGGACACATCTAAAGAGTATTCTCCGGCAGTATTTATTATTCTGCAGCCTATCATTTTTCCGGCAGCGTCATACCATACCGCAATAACGAACGCTTTGGAGCCTACCTTCAGATTTAGCTTGCCGTTATCTGTGTAATAACCGTATCCGCCGTCTTCCACGTTAGTATAAACGTCCAGCGGAACTCTGTAAAACATATTGTCCGTCGTCTGGTAAACGATATACGCGCCGTCAAGATACGATGCACATATATTCGTTGATCCTCCTATAACGGAAGCAAGCGATTTTGCCTGCTTTGTCGTCAAGTCATATTCAAGCGCATCAAACGCCGTGTTTAAATAGAGCTTGTCGTTTAAGCAAGACAGACCCGACGTCCCCAAATAAACGCCGAAGGAGTACTGAGGATATAGCTCTGCATATATATCGGAAAATGACGCCAGAACACTCGGGCCGGACGAATGTCCGTCCCATACGCCGATGCCGGAATCAGTTACAAAATACCACTTGCCGTTATCGTTTAAAAACGACGATGCGACACGCGGCTCTGCATCGCTGCTCCAAAAGCAGTTGTCGTATGCAGTATCGCTGCATGTGACGTTCAGGCCGTATTGCCAGTCATAGGATTCCACATGATCCAGAGCATACATTTTATCTGTCGAGATGATAAAGTACATATGATCCACATTAGTCACCGAAGTCGATAAAGGATCATCCCACGTAACGTCCATGTGGTACCATTTGCCGTTTATCTTAACAATGTTCCATACATGATCAAGGCTTTCGCTTTCCACATACGAAGATTCAACGCCTAGCTCTGCCATTATCGCATTAAAGGCGCGCATATATGCCTGACACACGCCCCTTTTATCGCGGAAAAAGGAATACGCATCGTAATTTGTGTACGTTGTGTCATAATCGTAATTCAAGGCCAAATGATCGTGTACGAATAAGACCTTTTCAAGGTCGCTCCAGCTGTCGTCAACCAAAGCGGCTATTTCGGCCACCGTGTTAAGATAAAGCGCTTTGGCCGTGTCGTAGTCGGAGTATATATCGGCGTTATATACTGGGGCAAAATACAGCTTCCCTCCCGAAGAGCCGAAATACACATTTGCCATTGCAAATGTTTCGGGTTCAAGATAAAGTCTCCGCGCGACAGCGCTCAGTCTGTCAAAAGTCACGCCGTAATCGGAACCGTTGAACGTAATTTGCGTCTCCCCGTTCCAAATGGCCGTGCTGACCATCCTGATAAGCGCTCTTTCCGAATCGGTAAGAGGAGCTTCCTCCAAAACGGCGGCCGCATCATCGGAATACACATGTCCGTAAGCTTCCTCTGCGCTCAGAGAACTTCTTATATCCGTATTGTCTGCAAGCGCGCTGGTGCCAAAGGCAAATATCAACGCTGCGCACATAAGCGCGGTCAAAAGTATACGTACATATCCTTTTATATGCTTTTTTTCTCGCATATACCGCCTCACTCATTTCTTTAATAATATTGACAAAACAGCAGGGGACATGCGTCCCCTGCTGTTATAGATCATCGGATTACTCGCCGAGTAAGCGATACAGGAAGGTCACGGTCTGACCTCTGTTGCACGGGCTGTCAGGCGAGAAGGTGTGTTCGGTGGTGCCCGTAGTTATGCTGTTGGCTACGCCCCACATAACTGCGTCATAGTAGTATTCACCTTCGGAAACGTCGTTAAACGGATTTTCCGTGCCCGGATTGGTACCGCCTGCGTAACGATACAGGAAGGTTATCATCTGGCCGCGCGATATGATCGCATCGGGATCGAACGTAGTGGCAGTTGTGCCGGTCGTTATTCCCATATTAGCAGCCCATACGACTGCGTCACGATAATATGCGTTTTCAGCAACATCGGTGAACGGATTTACCGCATCCTCGCTCAATGCGGGCTGACCTGCCGCTCTGTAAAGGAACGTTACTATCTGGCCGCGAGTGCAGTCCAAAGTGGGACTGAACGTCGTTGCGGACGTTCCCGAGGTTATTCCCTTCTCAGCCGCCCAATTAACGGGTGCATAGAAGTAGTCGTCCTCGTTAACGTCGGTAAATCCCTTATTCTCGTCGGGAGGAACTACCTCGCCGCTCTGCTTAAAGGTTGCGCTTACCGTAACATCGCTCTTCGCCATAAGGAATGTGAACTTGTTGTTTTCCGTTGCGGTAACGGATACTTTATTGCCGTATTTATCGGTTACGGTCACATTTTCAACAGCATATCCTTCTGCGGGAGCCGCCGTTATCGTGATCGTGCGTCCTGCCATCGAGGTGAGTGCGCTTACGTTTATCGTACCGTTCTGAGGCGTGGTCGTACTTATCTTATAATAAGTATCGCTCGACGCGGAAGAACCGCCTCCGCCGCCTCCGCCGCCGCTGGAAGCATTGACTTTGAACGTACCGTTTACAAACGTGGGATCGTTGTAGTTAGTCGTATCGGGCGCCGTTGCTCCCGAGATAACTATGTCATACGTTCCTGCAGCAGTGTTTACGGGCGTTACGTCCGATCCGGACTGCTGATACTTCATTGCAACAGTGCCGCCCAGAACGTCAGTGCCAACAAGACCGGTAACCGTATAGTCGGTACCCTCTACAGGTGCGGAAAGATCCGGAACTATGCCGCCTCTGTTGATGGTTCTGTCCTTAGCCGTTACGGTTATGTCGGCTTTGTTTATCGTTACGTTTACGTCCTTGCTTTCCGGAGCGTAAGACGTCGTCTCAGCAGCGGTCACGGTAACGACTGCAGTGCCTGCGCCGTTAATGGTGAGCGCGCCGGTAGCCGCGTCAACCGCTACTGCCGTGCCGCTCTTTAACGCATAGGAGAGAGCGCCGTCGCCGGTCGTAACGGAAGCCGTTATCGACTTGCCGGTATCGCCGTATGTAAACGTTGCGTCGGAAGCGTCTATTACCTGTGCGTCCTTAGCGGTAACGGTCACGGTCACCACTATGTTGTAATCATCATAATTCGTACCGGTCACGGGTATCGTTACAGTCGCAGTCTTTCCTTCGAGTGCAGCGTCGTCAGCTATGGTAAGCGAGAGAACGTTTGCCGTCATGCTCGGAGGATATGATAATATGCTGTCTGCATCGGCCACAGTAAGTGTACCCGGCGTGCTGCCTTCCTTTACCTTAGCGCTAAGGTCAACAGTTTGAGTTGCGCCGTAGCGTATAGATACGTTCTCAGTCTCATCGGAAGCTGCTGCCTTCGTTATGTTTGCGGTAAGGCCGGTGGGCTGAGTAAGCGTATAGTTTGCCGCTTGCGCGCCGGTGAGCGTGAAGCCTGCATCAAGCGTTACAGCCTTTGCAGTGCCTACGTTTGCATCGGCAAACGAACCTGCAGCAGTTGCCTCGGCTACGGATACGTCGTCGGTACCGATTATGCCGGTAAGAGCGCCTGCCGTTACGGTAGCAGCTACCGTACCGTCGTAAGCCTTATCTGCTGCCGTTGCCGTCATGGTGAGGACTGCAGGAGTTATAGTGAAGTTTTTCGTTATAGTGCCGCCGAAGCCGCCGTTGCCGCTTATGGTCACGGTAGCAGTACCTGCGTTCGTGTTCTCGCTGTAAGCTACGGTGTAGTCGGTGCCCTCGGTATAGCCCACAGCCGTAACGGTGGTCGTTATCGGTGAGCCGGTATAAGCTTTGTCTGCCGTGTCTACCGTGAATTTGCTTTCGTCAAGCGATGCGCCCGTTATTTCAAACGTCTTCGTTACGGGAGCAAATACATAGTCGCTCGTCGTAATAGGCGAAACGGTCACGGTTGCCGTACCTACATTGGTATTGGAAGCGTAAGCTATGGTGTAGTCGGTATCCTTAACGAGAGTTGCTTCAGTGCATGTCACGGTAACAGCGGGCTCTATTGCGCTGCCCGTGTACTCAACATCGGGAATATCTGCTACAGTCACGGTAACGGACTTGCCGCCTACGGTAAGACCGCTAAGCGTCGTCGTGAGACCCTCGTAGCCGACCGTTACGGAAGTATCGCCCTTTGAGAACGCAGTACCCGATGCATACGTTATCGTCGTTTCATCCGTAACGTCTGCAGTGGAAGCATCGTCAAACGTTGCGGTAGCTACCATTCCCGCCTTATCGAGAACGTCTCCCGCGCCGTAAGTCGTCTTGGTGGGAGGCGTGGTGATCGTAAGAGCGGTAGCAGTCTTGTCTGCCGTCTTCGGGAAAGTCTTGGTAGCAACATAGTTGGAGCCGCTCTTAGTAAAGGTGTAACCCGTAAGTCCCGTTACATCGACTGTATCTGCAAACGTAACGCCGGTAGCCGGAGTTACGGTAACGGTAGCGGTGTAAGCAGTGTTAGCTGCGAAGGTGCCGCCCGAAAGTGCGGGATCCCACGTTACGGCTACTGTAGCATTGCCTGCCGTCTCGGTGATGGCAGATGCATCGGTCGCGCCCTTTGCGGGAGTCGTAACAGAGCCGGAAAGCGTCAGCTTCGTTACGGGGATGGAAACGCTTGCCGTTGTGCCCGACGACGGGAACTCTATGGTTTCACCGTCTGCATTGCCTACTTCAAACATTTTAGATCCGCCAACGATATCGTTTGACAGAGCAAATGCCGCCGTACCTTCGGCGCCGTCTTTAACCTTAAAGTACATCGTTGCGGTAAAGCCGTTCTTAGATATACCTGCCGCTCTTGCGTCGCCGATATAGAACAGTTTCTTGCCGCTTGCCGCGCCGGCGCGGTTCACGTTATACTGGAATGAATCCGAGATCTTAAGGCCATCGCCCGCAAGCGTAAGACCTATCGTACTCTCGCTCATCTCGTCAACGTAAGTACCCTTGTCCGCGGCAACGTCTACCACGTCAGAATCGTACTCGACCGTCAATGCGTAAGCGGTGATCATTTTTGACGCCGATACGCTTACAGTAGCCTGGATTATGTTCTCGGCGTCGGGATCCGAAACCGAAAGCGAAACCGTAGGCGCGCTGTCTGACCAGCCTGCAGCCATTGCTGCCGGCAGGAATGTTACGACCATAAGTATCGCAAGCACGACTGCCAAAATTTTCTTCATAATTGTCCTCCTTCTTTCTTCTTTGATTTATAGTTTATCAATTATGATAACGTGCGATTGCCTGCTGCCGCCTGTAAAATAAACAGCGCGTCGGTAGGAGTTACAAAAGTATCCTTATTTGCGTCAGCCGCAAGCTTTTGACTGTCGCTGAGCGTACGGTTGCCTGCAGCCGCCTGCAAAGCGAACAGTGCGTCGGTAGGCGTAATGTAAGTGTCCTCGTTTACGTCGCCGAGAACGTAAGCCGCCTTGTACTCAAACGAAGCTACGCGCACGAGGCTCGTTATATCTGTTGCAAGCGAGCCTGCTGCATTGCTCGACATATATACGTAATACGTCGTTCCGCTCGTTAAGTTCTTCGGATAAACCGAAAAGCTTACGGTCGCGGAAGTCGCCCTCACTTCGTCGATGTACTCGAGATTAGCCTCTGTCGGAACGCCGCTCGTGTCGGTCATTACCATAATAACATAATCGCTGCCGGATTTTGCGCTGCTGTATGCAACGGTTGCTTTATCGGCAGACGGCGTTACCGTGATAACGCTTGAATAAGCAGCCTCGACCTTGGCGTTTTGGATGCCGGAATCCCCCGCCGCAAGCGCGCCCACACACATAGTCATAAGAAGCACGCCCACGATCAGACAAACAATTACTTTTTTCATATTGCCCCTCCTTCATTTACTTCAGTTTTTCTCTGTGAATTCAATAAGTATCTTGGCAAGCTGAGCTCTGGTAGCCGTTCCCTTGGGGGAAAGCTGTCCCTCGCCCGTGCCTGATATTATGCTCTTGTATACTCCCCAGTACATGGGTTCCTTTGCCCATGCGGATATGTCCGCACTGTCATTAAACGCCTCGTCATAAATGCCGGTGAACATCATCTCCATGCCGCTCTGAGCGCCTGCATAGCCGAAGAGTATCTTCATTGCCGCTTCTCTCGTAAGCGAAGCGTTCGGCTCGAACGTATCGGGGGACGTGCCGTTTACGTATCCCTTTTCATATGCCCACGATATCGCCGACTTGAATTCCTCGCTCTGAGTCGTAATATCGGCGAACGGAGCCATCCCTGCCGGTGCGGGAGTTCCCGCCATGCGCCAAAGCACCGTAACATACTGTGCGCGCGTCACGGGGATGTCGGGCCCGAATGAGCCGTCTTCATATCCTTTGAAAAGTCCTGCCTGTACGGCTTTTTCTATGTATTGTTCACCCCAGTGTCCCTTAGTGTCGCTGAAGCTTACAACCGCGGGCGCGTTATTGCCGTTGTCGGTCTTACCGTTGTCGGTTTCGCCGTTATCGGTCTTACCGTTGTCGGTCTTACCGTTGTCGGTTTCGCCATTGTCGGTTTTACCGTTGTCGGTCTTGCCGTTGTCGGTCTTACCGTTGTCGGTTTCGCCATTGTCGGTCTTACCGTTGTCGGTCTTGCCGTTGTCATCAGGTTGTGACGCAGGCGAAAAATCTTCGACCGTATAAGGTATCGCGCTGCCGTTTTCATCGGCAAGCTCGTTTACCGTGATCGCCAGTCCGTAATCCGTAACGTCTTTGAGCGCCTCAAAGGTATAAACAGCAAGTGTGCCGTCGCCCTTCACGCCGCGCTCCGAAGCTGCCGCTACTACCGCGCCGCCGTCGCCGTCGGGATTATATACGGCAAGCTTATCCTCCAAAAGCGCGCCCTCTGCAGCGTTGGTGCAGACAAGCTCGGCCGTATTATACGAAAGTGTGAACTGTGCCGCATAAAAAGCCGTATTCCCGCTTATATCCACCGTTACGGTAAACGTCTCGCCGCTTTTGGGCATGACGTCGGGCGCTTTCACCGAAAAAGCCGTGCCTGCCGCTGCAAATACGCCCACGCCCAACGAGCATATTACAATGGCAGCAGACAAAATCAATGTGAGAACCCTTTTCATCCGCATCACTCCTGTGTTTTATTATTATAACGATTATATCATATCACAAATAAATAATTTTTACATCAAAAAAATAAATTTAATTATATTTTTTTTATTTTTATTTTCAGGCACAAGATGTGCCGACAAAAAAAGCCGGCCGAATCCCGGGGGCAAATTTTATAAAAAGCATCAAAAAGGCCGCCGGACGTGCATCCGACGGCCTTTTGGGTAAATGTTTACAGATTCATTGCCTCAAGTTCCTTCTTCGTTATCTCAACGAGCTGCTCGCAGCGTTTTGCGTTGTTTCCTACTATCTTCTTCATGCCGAAAAGGCCGCCGGACACCGAATCGAGCGCGGCGTTGGCTACCATGTTGCCTATGCCTGCCTGCTCCGCCTTCTGTACCATGAACTTTGCCTTGCCCATGCGCACTATCTGCACCTGATTCTGGCTGTCGAGCGCAGGGAAAGCTATGAGATAATAAAGTCCCTGCTTTGCGTACTCGGGCTTTCCCGCCTCAAACTCCTTGTCCTTTATCAGCTCAAAAAGCTCCTCGATCGAATAATCCCTGCTCGTCTTTATCGTCTTCATCTTTACTCCGAATGCCATTTTACATCTTCCTTTCTTAAAATAATTATATATGCATTACCACTCGTAGTAATATACGTCGCCGTTCTCCTCCACGTTGAACATAACGTATTCAGTGAGATAATAGTCGCCGTAAATATCGTCTATGCAGAATGCGAAAAGATAATCGGCGCTCTCCATAATGTCGTAATATATCTCGGGCGCGCCTTCGAATACGTATTCTCCGCCGTAATAGTAGGACTCATCATCGCTGTTTACAGCATACGAATAATAGATAGGCACTATCTTGTCGCCCTCTTTAAGCTGTACTATGTCTTTTGCTGCCATACCGTTCTCGTCAATGCCGGCCCATGCGCCCTCTATCGTAATATCGCCGTCGAACGTCTGCCGCAGTCGCAGATTAGTCTGCTCGTCGTTTAAGAATATGGGCGAAGTGTAGATTATTGCGTCGTCAGTCACTTCAACTATATATGTAGCAAGATTCTGTCCGTCGGGAAGCGACATCCAGTAGCCGTCAAAGTCATCGCAGAAATATCCGTTGTCCCAGTCGATTATTATATCATACGTTTCGCCAAGCTCTATCAAGTCCTCGCCGTCTTCGGAAAGCTCGTAAACGTATCCGTAAACGTTCGACGCGTAATAATAGCCGTCATCGTCGAGCACGAACCAGAAGTCGCCTTCGTCGTCGAGTATCGGCTCCTGTTCAAACGTGATTAGCGAGCTTTCGCCGGTAACTTCATAGGAATCGACATACTCCCAGTATTCCTGGTCGCCGCTCCCCTCGGAAGCCCAGTTCCAGTTGCCGTCCTCGTCGTACCAGTATTCGTCGCTGTAACCCTGCGTACTGCCCTGATTTACGCCGCCATAATTCTGCCTGTCGATAAACGACAGATAATAGGGGCTCACGCACACGCCGCCGAATATCGTAAGCTCCTCGGAGCCCTGTACGCTTAACGGATAATAAAGCGAAAGTCCGGATGCATTCTTATGAGTGTCGCCCGCTATGCGGTAAACTACGGCGTTGTCAAGCGACGAAAGCACCTCGTCCGCACCTTCCGTGTAGGGAGCGCACGCCGAAACGAGCGCACCGAGGTCTACCATATTCGTATAACCCTCGCTCTTATTATTGCCGCCGAAGTTTTCCGCGCCCTCTATGCCGCGCACCATGTAAACAAGAGAGTCGGGGTCCTCTGCCGACTCGTACATATTCTGCGCAAAGGTGTTGAAATCGGCAACAAGTTCGTCCATATACGAAAGGTCTATAACGGCAAGCGTCGCGCCGCTCTCCTGGCCTATATCCGCGCAGGACTTATAGAAGCTGTCGCATACCACCTCTCCGAGCGAGGCTGCGTCAGCATCGGGATTTGCCGCAAGGTAGGAGCCTATGGCGGTATAATCCCAGCCGTATCCCGGCTCCGACTCTTCCGAGCCGTACATATAATCGGCATACGAAGCAAGTATGTTGGCCGTCTCGAGCGTACCCATAAGGCAGGCGTCGAAGCCGATGAAGTCGAACTTCTGCGTCATGTTCTCGTAAACGGCCGCAAACGCCAGGTCAAGGTCTTTGAGCGAGAGCGAATCAAATTCGTTCTGCTCGTCGAAGCAGATTCCCGTGATGCTGCCGCCGCCGTGGTTCCAGAATATTACGCCCATATGCTCCGATGCGTAATTTTCAACGCCCCAGCTCAAAAAGTCGTAAAACGTATCGACGCTGCCCATATCGGCCGCGGGTCCTTCGTCGAGCGCGTAAAGCTCTCCGTCCTGTACGAGGAAGCGCTGTATCTTTCCGTTTTCAACTACGTCGTTCTGCCATTTGGACGCTCCGCCCGTCTGTACTACAAAACGTACGCTGTCGCTTCCGTCGGCGTTTATCATCTCCTGCAGGTCGTTCGTTCCCATGCCGTATTTTGATTCAAGATCGGTGCCGCACAGATAAACGAATATCGTCCAAGTGCCCGCTTCTCCCATGCTTTCTCCGGACGCGCCTTCGGGGCGGTCCATCGTGAGCCGTCCGGTCGAGCGGTTCACGGACATATTGAGTCCTTTTGCGGTAAGCGACGACGAACTCTGCGAGCCCGAGCTGTCCGAATCGGAGCCGCATGCCGCAAGACAGAAAAGCATGGCTGCGGCAATTATTATTGCCAGTATTTTTGCCAAAGCTTTCATTTTCAAATCAAACACAACCTTTCTTCTTTATTATTCCTCAGACTGATAAAGCCTGTTTTTTACGCGGTGCGTCTTTTCTTCTTCAAACATTATATAACATTTTCAAAGAATAAAAAACAATTTATCGCTTTTCGTCGAAAAATATTGTTTGAACGAAAAATACCGCGCGGCTGCGCGGTATTTTTTTGTCTTATTTTTGAAAGTACGAACCTATACTGAATCCCGTAGGCAGAGGTATCGTAAGCATATATATCGTGCCTATAACAAGCATTACTATCGCTATCCAGAACACGATAACACGGTTCGGCAGGCGCTTGAATACTCCGACGATGCCCAAAAGGAAGAGCACCACAGAATAAATGACGCTGACAAGTCCGAACTTGTCGCCGTTCGTATTGTCTTTCTGCCCCTGCTCAAGCAGAGCCTGAGACTCCGCCAGCAGGGCGTTCGCGTCCTCGTAATAGCTTTCAAAAAATCCTTCCATTTCAAACGGAGAAACGTCCTCCTCCTGATCCGACGCCCAGATTATGGCGTCGAGCATCTGAGACGAGCAGTTGTCATTCATCAGCTTCTCCATTTTCGCTTCAATAAGCTCGGCCTCGGCCGCATTGCCGTTAAGCTCGGCTATCTCCTGCTCGGTCGCGTAGTCCATGATGCTGTTCCACGTTATCATATCCTGAATGAGCGACTGGTTCGCCGCGTTGTATTCGGCGTTGCCCTCAGCGGCAAGATTATTGCTCATCGTATAATTGGTCGCCTGATTGCCTCCGTGAAGGCCCCCTATCCACGTTGACCACGCCATAAGCAGAGCCGTAACGCCCAGAAAAATGGCCACGACTATTTCAAGTCTTTCTTCCGTCATGCGTCTCTTCTTTTGGGCAGAGACAGGTGTGTTGTTCGTGTTCTCCATAACTGATTCCTCCGTTCTCCATAATTAATAATTCCAATTTATCTTTAAAGCCGCGTTTGATCAAAAAGGCGGTCGTTCGTCTTTTTTTTACGGTCGGTCGCATCGTTATCAAAAAATCTTAACCCCCTGCTCGAGAAGGTCGCCCGCAACGACTGCCGCGTCAATTTCTTTTTGTGCATCCTTTGTGGAATTGCCGGCGTACGCTGCAAGAGCACATACTAAAGTAAGAGCCATAGCTATGCAAGAAAATGCTTTTTAACATTTTCTTACTCATTTCTTTTCCCCTTTTCATTTTCTGTGTGATCCGATATATGCCCGTAAAAAGTATACTGCTGTATTTTTATTTTTTCAAGATAAGCGTAAAAAGCTCATCTTTTATTCCGCCGTCTCGCTTTCTCCTGCGAGCGGATAGCCGTCGCCCGTTTCCTCATCGGCTCCGCCCACATCGGAGGGCTGGATCTCGGCGGGGCTTTTAACATCGTCCGATGCGTCCTCATAAGGGGCATCCTCGTTGGTCCCGCCGCTTGTCTCCTCTATTTCTTCTTCACTGTTCGAATGCTCGCTTTCGGGCCTGTCCAAAAAGCGCATTACCGCCTTGTAAATAGCTAAGGCCTCGGCCTTTCGCTTATCTTTAGTGTCCACGAGCTTTACGTCTGTCGGATTATCTATAAAGGCAAATTCCGTGATGACGGCGGGAATGCCAACGCTTGCCGCCGCCCTGAGCACGCCGTAATAATCGCCTCGCGAACCGCTTCTGTAAATGTTTCCGAGATACGTCTGACCTATGTTTTCAAATTCTTCTCTCAAAAAGCCCGCAAGCCTCGTAGAGCGTCCGCCATACTTATCGTCGATCTGGCACAGCACGTACGCGCCGGAGCGCGAAGCGTCGTCAGAGGCGTTATGATGTACGCTTATGTAAAGATCGGGGCGGCGTGTGATTATCATATCCATTCTTTCCGTTACCGAGAGAGTCATATCGTCCGTGCGCGTCATGCCTACGATGAATCCCTCGTCGCGAAGCAGCTGTGCAAGCCTCGTCGCCACGCTTAGATTTATATCCTTCTCATATAAACCGGCGCTTTTGTTCATCGCGCCGGGATCGTTTCCCCCGTGGCCGGGATCTATCATTATGAATATCGAACCGGAGTTTATGGGCTTGTCCGATACCGTCACCTTCTGAAGCGCCTCGTCCCATGCTATGTAAAAGCCCAGAGCCTCGACTATGTCGCGAAGCTTGAAGTAATTGTATCCGTTTATGTTATAAGCCTGAAGATCGGCCTTCTTTCCCATGACCTCCACGTTATGCTTCGACGGCGTGACTATAAGCTCGTCCTCCGCCGCCGCAGTAACGCCGGCAAGTATCAAGACCGCGATCACAAGCGCGGCAATGATCCTTCGTGATCTGCGTCTCATATATCGCCCCCCTTTTTTGCGGTACGGATATTCAATTTACATAATACCACGTTATATGAGATCAGTCCACAAAAATTTACAAAAAACGCACAGGCAAAAAATACCTGTGCGTCTACCGTGCGTTTTTAAAGCTGTACGGAATAGTTCGGCGCTTCCTTCGTGATATATATGTCGTGCGGATGGCTCTCCTTGAGGCCTGCGTTCGTTATGCGTATGAACTGCGCGTTGTTCTGCAGATAATCAAGATTCGGCGCGCCGCAATAGCCCATACCGGAGCGAAGTCCGCCGATGAGCTGATATATCGAATCAGACACGCTGCCCTTATACGGCACACGGCCTTCTACGCCCTCGGGCACGAGCTTTTTCGAGCCTGTCTGGAAATAGCGGTCCTTCGAGCCCTTCGCCATAGCGGCAAGCGAGCCCATACCGCGGTAAACCTTGAAGCGGCGTCCCTGATATATTTCTTCCTCGCCGGGGCTCTCCTCGCAGCCTGCGAGCAGCGATCCTATCATAACGACGTTCGCGCCCGCCGCGATGCCCTTGACGATGTCGCCCGAATACTTTATGCCGCCGTCCGCTATAACGGGAACGCCGTACTTAGCAGCGACCTCCCAAACGTCGGCTATCGCCGTTATCTGCGGTACGCCTATGCCCGATACGACGCGCGTCGTGCAGATGGAGCCGGGGCCTATGCCGACCTTTACCGCGTCGGCTCCCGATTCGATAAGCGCCTGTGCCGCAGCAGCCGTTGCTATGTTGCCCGCGATAACGGGCGTATTGGGGAACGTCTCCTTGACCTTTCTGAGAGTCGCCATGATATTGCTCGAATGTCCGTGAGCGGAGTCCAAAACGAGCACGTCTACGTTTGCGCCCACGAGCGCCCCGGCGCGCTCAAGCACGTCGTCAGTCACGCCTATCGCCGCGCCGACGAGCAGTCTGCTCTTCGAGTCGCGCGCGGAATTGGGGTATCTTATGGCCTTTTCAATATCTTTTATCGTGATAAGTCCCTTTAAATATCCCTCGTCGTCAACTATAGGCAGCTTTTCTATCTTGTATTGTCTCAGTATTTCCTGCGCCTGTTCTAAAGTCGTGCCGACCTTGCCCGTGACGAGATTGTCCTTCGTCATGGATTCCGATATTTTCTTTGAAAAATCAGACTCAAATCTTAAATCGCGGTTCGTTATGATACCTACGAGCTTTCCGCCCTCGCATATCGGCACGCCCGATATCTTATATTTTCCCATTAGCTCGTCCGCGTCCTGTATCGTATGATTGGGCGAAAGGAAGAACGGATTTGTGATAACGCCGTTTTCGCTTCGTTTTACTTTATCTATCTCGACAGCCTGCTCCTCTATGCTCATGTTCTTATGAATGACGCCGATACCGCCTTCTCTCGCAATGGCTATCGCCATTTTTGACTCCGTTACGGTATCCATGGCCGCGCTCATAAGAGGAATATTGAGCTTTATATTCTTTGTAAGCTTTGTGGATACGTCCACCTTATCGGGAGTAACGTCAGATGCGCCCGGCACGAGCAGCACATCGTCAAACGTAAGTCCCACCTTTTGAAATCTGTCGGAATTCATAACGACCGCTCCTTCCTTGTTTTTATTTAAGTATATTAAGTTTTAGTATACACGAACATGCCGCTTCTTTCAATATTAAAAGTCTGAAAAAAGATAGAAAAAACGCGGCTATGCGCCGCAAAAACAGTATGTTTTACATAATTTGCGGGCGGCTATGATACCCCATAACCGCCCGCGATCATCATTTATTGAATTCAGGCTTACGTTTTTCAACGAAGGCGGAAACGCCCTCCTTGAAGTTGTCTGTCTCCATGCAGTAAAGGAAGCCCTTTCTTTCCGCTGCCATGGACTCCCAAAAGTCCTTCATTGTCATCTCGTTGACCATTTCCTTAATAAACCTTACGGAGTCGACGGGCTTATTCTTAAGCTTCTTTGCAAGCTTCACAGCCTCATCAAGAAGCTCCTCGCGCGGCACGATCTTGTTTATAAGGCCGTATTCAAGCGCAGTCTCGGCGTCTATCGGCTCTCCGAGCATAGCAAGCTCGGTGGCGCGCTTATAGCCCAGCGCTCTGACTAACCAGAACATACCGCCCGTGTCGGGCACAAGTCCTACGTTTACAAAAGCCATGATATACTTCGACTCGGGTGAAGCTACGGTAAAGTCCGCTGCGAACGCAAGGCTTGCTCCGGCGCCCGCAGCCGCGCCGTGTACGGCGGCTATAACGGGCTTATCCATAGTCCTCATGCATTCTGCAAGCTTCTCAACGTTTACCAGATCCTCGTCGGTCGCGTCGAAGCCGCCCTTCGTCTTAATGTCCTTGTACATTGCGCCCAGGTCTCCGCCTGCGCAGAAGCCCTTGCCCTCGGCAGCAAGTATTACCGCCTTCACCTCGGGGTCCTTGGCTGCCTCGCTCATTACTGATATAAGCTCTTCGCGCAATTCCCTGTCAAGTGCGTTCATATTCTTAGGGCTGTTCATTTTAATTATGCATATGCCGTCGCGTAATTCCTTTATTACAAGGCTCATTTCGTTATCTCCTTTTTTCTTTAATGCGTTTTACTGTGCCGCAGCCAGCGCTACCGTCTCTGTGCGCTCGTTTGTATCGTTCAATATGGTAATATTTACAGAAGCGCGATCGTCTGAGAATGCCAAATCATAGATCACCTCTCCCTCGCCAAGTTCAAGCGAAGCAATGAGAGTGCCGTCATACAGGCAGACCTCGTTCCATGATGCATAAACTCCTGTCGAAACATCGTCGTCATACCATATAAAGTTTGTGCCGTATATTATATCCCCAAACTCGCGGGTATCGCTGTCAAATACTGCGTATGCGCTCATGTTTGGATTTATATGTCCCTCTACAACGATATTTTTGCCCGCAGGCACTGCCTTCATTACGGCATTTGTGGGCGGCGCTATTTCGCTCATATCGTAATCGACGCCGTCGTACGTAAAAATCGTGCCGTCATATCCGTAATCGGCAAGCTCGGGGACCTTGGCCGTCTGCTCGGCCGTACCGGACACGGACTTTTTTACGTCTTCTGAGATCTTTGTCTCCTGCGCCGCCGCTTCGTTACCTTCCTGCACGTCGCTTTTTTTATCCGAGCTGCACGCCGAAAAAGCAAACAACAGCGCCAGAGTCAAAACAAACGCAAATATTCTTTTCATTTTAAGCCGCGCCTCTTATTTGTTGAACTCGGGCTTTCTCTTCTCCATGAAAGCGGAAACGCCTTCCTTGAAGTTATCTGTCTCGATGCATGCGAGCATATTCTTTTCTTCGAGAGCGAGGGCGCTCTTTACGTCCTTCATGATTATCTCGTTTACCATTTCCTTAATGAATCTTACGGAGTCGATAGGCTTGTTCTTTAACTTCTTCGCAAGCTTCATAGCCTCGTCCCAAAGCTCCTCCTGAGGAACTATCTTATTGATAAGGCCCATCTTCAGCGCTTCTTCAGCCGTAAACGGAGCGCCCAGCATAGCAAGCTCGGTCGCGCGCTTGTATCCCAGCGCCTTTACCATCCAAAACATGCCGCCCGTATCGGGAACGAGGCCAACGTTTATGAACGCCATTATATACTTTGCCTCGGGCGTGGAAATAGTAAAGTCGGAAACGAACGCAAGGCTTGCGCCTGCGCCCGCAGCCGCGCCGTGTACCACAGTGATAACGGGCTTCGGCACTTCTCTCATATAGCATGCAAGCTCTGCCAGGCGGTTCATGTTGGGCTTCGACTCGGAAGGATCGAATTTGCCGCCGCTTTTTATCTTTTCATACATATTGGCAAGGTTGCCGCCTCCGCAGAAGCCCTTGCCCTCGCCCGCAAGGATTATTACCTTTACGTTATCGTCGGCTCCCGCTTCGGTGACCGCATCGTAAACGGCCTGCGTCATATTAAGGTCAAGACCGTTCATCGTCTTCGGGTTGTTCATCCTTATTATAGCAACGCCGTCTTTTACTTCTTTTAATACCAAACTCATTTTTGTCTGCTCCTTTCTTGTATATGAATCCCTGTTTTTGAAAATTCAAATCCATGCGGTTAAATTATACATGAAAAGAGCGTGCTTTTCAAGACAAATCCACAAAAATGCCGAAAAGCCGCGCTCTCTTTTTCAACTTCTGAATCAATATGCCGCGTATTATCCGTAAAGATATCTTTCCTGCTCGGGCGTGAGGCTGTCTATCGAAACGCCGCCCGACGAAAGCTTCACCCGCGCAACGTATTCGTCGATCTCGTCGGGTACCTTATACACCTCGGGCTTTAGGCTTTCTTCGTTGTCGAGAATATATTTAAGCGTCATCGCCTGCACCGAAAAGCTCATGTCCATTATCTCGGCGGGATGGCCGTCGCCCGCCGCCAGATTCACTAGCCGTCCTTCGGCCAGAAGATAGAGCGTACGCCCGTCGGAGCGCTTAAAGCCCTCGATATTGCGGCGCGCCTCGTAAGAGGATACGCTCGTCTCTTTTAAAGCTTTAACGTCGATCTCCACATCAAAGTGTCCGGCATTGCACATTACCGCGCCGTCCTTCATAGTATCGAAATGCTTTTCTGTTATAACATCGCAGCATCCTGTAAGCGTTATGAACAGATCTCCCTTTTTCGCCGCATCGTCCATCGTCATTACCTCAAAGCCGTCCATAACGGCCTCTATGGCCTTTATCGGGTCTATCTCCGTTATGACTACGCGCGCTCCCATACCCTTAGCGCGCATAGCCGCGCCTCTGCCGCACCATCCGTATCCCGCGATAACTACGCATTTCCCGGCGACTATAAGATTAGTCGTGCGGTTTATGCCGTCGAAAACGGACTGTCCCGTGCCGTAGCGGTTGTCGAAAAGATGCTTCATCATTGCGTCGTTCGCAAGCATCATCGGTATTTCAAGCTCGCCGCGCTTCGAGCGCGCGATAAGGCGCGCAACGCCCGTAGTCGTCTCCTCCGAACCGCCCAAGATCCCGTCCATAAGATCCCGGCGCTTTGTATGGAGCATATGCACAAGGTCGCCGCCGTCGTCGATGAAAAGATTGGGGCGCGTCTTTAAGCCCTCCTCGAGGCACTTATAATAAAGCTCGTCGTCAGCGCCGTAAACGGCGAACGTCTCGACGCCGCTCTCAGCGAGAGCGGCCGCAACGTCGTCCTGCGTTGAAAGCGGATTGCAGGCCGCCACGGCCACATTTGCGCCGCCGCTTTTTAACACAAGCGCAAGATACGCAGTCTTTGCCTCAACGTGTACCGAAACGAGCACATTTTTGCCCGCAAACGGCTTAGTTCTCAAAAATTCGCGCTCTATCTCATTTAAAACGGGCATATGGCGCTTTGCCCAGTCTATTTTTACGTGTCCCGACGGCGCAAGGCCGATATCTTTAATAATACTCATTTATATCTCCTTTATTACCTCGCCCAAAAGCGCGGTCAGATCTTTTTCCACAAGCTTTGCGGCCTCCATGACCTCCGCATGAGAAAGCGGCTGATCTAAAAGCCCCGCAGCCAGGTTTGATATGCACGAAAACGCCAGAAGCTCGAGCGAGCAGTGCGCCGCCGTTATGGCCTCCGCAACGGTAGACATGCCAACCGCGTCCGCGCCCAAGATCCCGAGCGCGCGTATCTCGGCCGGCGTTTCAAAGCTCGGCCCCGGCATAAAGGCGTACACGCCCTCTTTTAAGTCTATGCCGAGACGCGCCGCCGTACCCTTGGCAAGCCACCTTAAATGTTTTGAATAAACATATGACATATCGTTGAATCTCGGCCCGAACTCTCCGATGTTCGGACCTCTTAAGGGGCTTTCGTCGAAGAATTTTATGTGGTCTGTTATCATCATTATCGTGCCGGCCTTAAACGCGCGGTTTATTCCACCGGCGGCGTTGGTAAGTATCAGCGCGCGCGCGCCGAGAAGCTTAAAGAGCCGCACGGCGTAGGCCGACTGCTCAAAGCTGTTGCCCTCGTAATAGTGGAAGCGTCCGCTCTGAATGAGCACACGCTTTTTATGAAGCGTTCCGCATACGAATTCGCCCGCGTGGCCCATAACGGTGGAACGCGGCAGATTAGGCACGTCTTCAAATCGTATCTTTACGGGATCTTCAAGCATTTCGGCTATTTTCCCCAGTCCCGAGCCTAGCACCAGCGCAATATCTATATCGCCCGTTATGCTTCTTATGCAGTCCGCGCTCTTTTTATAATCCTCAAACGTAAACATATCTTCTCCCCTTTTTCGTCATCTCTGTATGGGCAGCCACTTTAATATCTTCTGTATATGCTCGTCCCAATATTCCCACTTGTGCGCGCCCTCGCCCTCGACGTATATCATGTCGAGCCTGCCCTCGAATATATCGCGGAAGTGCCGGTTCACGGGCAGAAGATAATCCTGTTCGCCGCAGCAGACGTAGAATTTAGGAAGCTTAGTCCCTTCTTTCAGGCGTTTTTCCAGCATATATACGTTGTCCATATCGCTTTCGCGCATCTCCTCAAGCGTTCCGAACGTGAGATTTCTGTGCATTTTCGCCTTCTCTGTCTGAAGCTTTGAGTGCTCTATTACGTATATCATATCGACCGAGCCGGAAAGGCTTGCCGCCGCCGCGAATCGTTCGGGGAAGTTTGCCGCCAGCTTTATCGCGCCGTAGCCGCCCATAGACACGCCCGCGACGAACGTGTCCTCGCGCTTGTCGGATATATTGAAAAAGCGCTTCACCGTTACGGGCAGCTCCTTCGTGAAGAAGTCGTAGAACGGATAGCCTATCTTTTGATTTGTGTACCAGCCGCGCTGCGTCGCAGGCATCACGATAACGAGTCCCGTGCGCTGCGCGTATCGTTCGAGCGCGCAGAACCTCGTCCAGTCGGTATGATTCTGCGACGTGCCGTGAAGAAGATACAACACCGGATACGGCGGCTCGTATTTCTTCGGCGGCAGCGCGCTGTAGCCGTTTATCTGCTCGGGCAGTATTACGTTCATATAATACTGCTGACGCAAAAATTCAGAAAAAAAGCTTACCTCTGCAAGTGCCATATATGCTTTACCCCCTATTTGTTTTTATCGCCGTTTATATCGAGCCATTTGAACACGTCCGCTATATTGCTTTGCCAAAAGCCCCACGTATGGCCGCCGTCGCGTTCGCTGTACTCGATACCGAGCGCCTTTCCGTAAGTTTCATAATACCGGCGGTTTATGGCGGCAAAGCCGTCGTCGCGCCCTACCGTGATAAAAATGCGCGGCGCTCTCTTCCCCGATCCGACGAGGCGGCGTGAAAGCTCGTATATATCGTCCTTTGAGCCCATGAGGTTTTCTGCCCCTCCGAACGAGGCGTCCAAAATCCGCGCCGTCGATTCGCGCGAAAAGGGATTCTTCGTCATCGAATACGATATATCTGGCGAACCCGACATATTGACGCACGCGGCGTATTTTTCGGGATAAGTAAGGGCGAGCTTGAGCGCGCCGTAGCCGCCCATCGAGATACCGGCCGCGTAAGTGTCCTCTCGCGCCGTAGATACGTGGAAAAACTCCGACACTATCCCCGGCAGCTCCTGTGAAAGGAACGTGATATACGGCGAACCGTGGAGCTGATCGGCATAAAAGCTCTGATGCGCGTCGGGCATTACTATCACTACGCCGTACGTTTGGGCGTAAAGCTCAAGCTTCTGAAAGCGGCGCATAACGCTGTGGTCGCCGCCGCGCCCGTGAAGAAAATATAAGACGGGATACGGCGCTTTAACGCCCTTCTTTACAGGCACTCCGTAATCGTTGTCTCTCTGCGGCAATATGACGCCCATCGACGACTGCATATCGAGCGTTTTTGAAAAATACGATACTTCCAATACTGCCATATACTCACCGACCTTTTTGTATTTATATAGAGTATACCACATTTCGCCGCGCCGGGGCAATATAAAAAAACAGCGCAACAGCTATTATACCGCTACGCTTAAAAAAGTCTGACTTTTTGGGGATCACCTCATCTGCCGCTCTTTTTGTGCGCCGCTGACGCTTTCGCGCCATGCAGAACGAAGCCGAGGCAGCTGCCTCGGCTTCATAGTCGTTATTTTATTTCCTTCGGCGGATCGGCAAGATTTATATCCAGGGATACCGCCGGCTCTTTGAACGGATTTCTCATGGCGTGTCTTTCTCCGGCACGCACTATCATAACGTCGCCCGGGCCGACGAGCGATTCCTCGCCATTGTCGTTATATATAATGTATCCGGACAAAAGCACCGCTATTTCCATATCGATCTCATGGAGATGGAGCGGGATATCAAATCCGGGAAGGAGCACAGTGCGCGCAAACTGTCTTACCGCGCCGCCCGTGTCGGCCGCAGTGGCCAATACGTGCTGTATTCCCGCCTTGTCCTCAGACGGATATGGATAAATATTCATCCCGAAAGGACTGTCCTTATACCGCCTTATCATATTTTATATCCCCTTTCCCGTACGCCGCGTTACATGCTTGCGCCGCCGTCAACGGAGAGCGTCTGAGCTGTTATGTTCTGCGCGTCGTCAGATGCAAGGAATATAACGGCGTTCGCAATGTCGCGCTCGGTCTGCGGACGCTGCATCGGAATGCGCTTCTTTATCTCCGCATCGAATATCTCATCGTCGGTCTTGTCTCCGTAGATATCGGGGAACAGCTTTCTGAATACGTTTACGAGCGTCTTCCACATTACCGTGTAAACGATACCGGGGCAAACTGCGTTTACGGTCACGCCGTGGGGCGCGAAATCTATCGCGTAAGTCTTGGTAAGGCTGATAACTGCCGCCTTCTGTGCAGAGTATGCCGGAAGCTCGGGCTGAGGCGTGCGGCCGGCCATGGACGAAATGTTTACTATGCGGCCGTAGCCCTTGTTTATCATTATGTCGTGAACGGCTTTGATGCAGAGGAACGTGCTCTTCGTATTGAGCTGATACGTTGCGTCGAAAGCCGCTTCCGTTACGGCGTGGAAGTTGGGGTATGCGAGACCGCCGCCGCCGCCCGCATTGTTTACGAGCACGTCGATGGTGCCCCACTTTTCAACGGTCGCAGCTACAGCCGCGTTTACAGACTCCGCATTCGTTACGTCTACCTTTACGAAGAATGCATCGCCGCCCGCAGCCTTAACGGCCTCGACCGACTTTGCGCCGCGCTCTTCGTTCTGGCTTGCAACGGCAACCTTGGCGCCGTTCTCGCCGAACGCCTTGCATATCTCGCTGCCAAGGCCGCCTGCGCCGCCCGTTACGAATACTACTTTATCTTTTAAGCTTGCATATTTTCCCATTTTAATTGCCTCCCTTGTTTGTTTAAGTTTCAAAGGCCTTCTTAAAAAGGCGGCCTTTTATTACTGTCATTTATTTCGTCTTACCGTCGCCTATGCGGATCATTATCTTAAGCTGTTCGTTCGTAGGATCGTGAAGCTCCTCAAACGCCGCCTGAACAGCGTCGACCTCAAAGGGGATCTCCTTAGTAATAAGCTCCTCAAGCTTGATCTTGCCCTCGGAAGCCGCCTTCATAACGGTGTCAAATCCGTTAAACGGAGCCGACATAATGCCGACCATCGTGATCTGGCGCAAAAGCACGACTACAGTCATGATCGGAACGGGATTCCAGTTAACGCCGACAAGCGATATCTTGCTGCCCTTCTTCATGAGACTGATTCCGAAATTCAGCGCCGCGGCAGAACCGGAGCACTCAAGGAACTTCGTAAATCCGCCGCCCTTTGTGTAGCCGCCGTCTATTTTCTCGTTTATCTTGTCTGCAACGCCTTCCTCGGTGGGATCGAAAACGTCGTCTACGACGCCCAGATCGAGCGCTCTTTTGGCGCGCGCGTGATTAACTTCGGTCATGGCAACGTAGGAAGCGCCGAAGTACTTCGCAAACTGAGCCGACATAACGCCTATTATACCGCCGCCGGCAATCAAAACCTTGTCGCCTTTTTCAACGTTTACGGACTGGCACGCTCTTAAGCCGATATTTGCGGGTTCGATCAAAGCCGCAGCCCTAAGCGTCATATTGTCGGGCAGCTTCTTTACATACGCCGACTTGCCGAGCTGCATATAATCGGCCATAGCGCCGGGCACCTCTTTAAAGAACGTGCCGGGCGAATAGTAATCCTGCGGGCAAAGGTCGTCGCGTCCCATTTTGCACCATTCGCATTCGCCGCAGGGCGTTATGGGCGAGCAGGTGACTCTGTCGCCGACTTTGAGCGTCGTGCTGTCGCCGGGATCTACCACGATGCCGGAATACTCGTGGCCCATAACGAGGCCCTTCGTTCTGTCAGCTATCTCCCAGCTGTGAACATCGGAGCCGCAGATGCCGCAGTATTCAACTTTTACTATCGGTCTCTTTCCATCCTTTACGGGATCAGGGAAGATTTTATCCTCATAAAGCTTTAAATTACCTTCCTGAACTATCGCTTTCACGTCGTTTCTCCTCTCTTAAACGTTCGTTTTTCTTTTTGTTCATACGCCTTACGGATCTTTGTATTATTCGCCGTCGCCTACTTTGACCATTATCTTTAACTGATCGTTCTTCGGGTCATGGAGCTCCTCGTAAGCCGCCTGTATCTCTCCTAAGTCGAAGTTTATCTGCTTCGTTCTGTAGCGCGCAAGGTCAAACCTGCCCTCGGATACGGCCTTTAAGATGTAGTCGAAGTTATCGGTCGGAGAGCCCATAATGCCTACCAAAGTGAGCTGATGAAGAAGCGCAACTATCGTCATGAGCGGAACGGGCTTCCAGTTTACGCCTACGAGCGATACCTTGCCGGCCTTCTTCGTAAGGTTCATGCCGAAGTTTATAGCGGCAGCCGCGCCGGTGCAGTCGATGAACTTAGTAAAGCCGCCGCCCGCTCTGTATCCACCGTCTATCTTCGGATTTATCTTCTCCTCAACGCCTTCCTCGGTGGGATCGAAAACGTCGTCTACCACGCCCATCTCAAGAGCTTTCTTCGCGCGCGCGGGGTTTAGCTCGGTCATTGCAACGTAATCCGCGCCGAGAGTCTTCGCCCAGTTCGCGGCCATCGAGCCGATGATGCCGCCGCCAGCAACGAGCACCTTGTCGCCTTTTCCCACGTCTATTGCCTGGCAGGCTCTCAGTCCTATGCCGGACGGCTCTACCATAGCCGCAACGTAAAGCGGTACGTTGTCGGGTACCTTCTTTATGTATTCGCTCTTTAACGGCTGGAAATACTCCGCCATTGCGCCGGGCTTGTCAACGAAAAACGTGCCCGGAGCGTATAGGTTGTGGCCGCACATGAACGATCTGCCCGATTTGCACCATTCGCACTCGCCGCACGGAGTTATCGGAACACAGGTAACTTTGTCGCCCACCTTAAGGTCCGCTCTGTCGCCGGGGTCAACTATTTTGCCGGAGAACTCATGGCCCAAAACGAGGCCTACGGGGTCGCACTTTTCCCAGCTGTGGATGTCCGAGCCGCAGATGCCGCAGTATTCAACCTTCATTATCGGTCTCTTTCCGTCCTTTACGGGATCCGGGAAATTCTCGTTCATACCGAGCTTGTATTTATCCGCCTGAAAAATCGCTTTCATAAACATTCCTCCTTATCTATGATTAAATGTTTTGAATTTTAAAATAAAGCAAAGAGCGGCCTTGCGCCGCTCTTTGTCTTATCGTAACCTATGATCTCGGCGCGTTTATTCGCATGATCCGCGTATATTATTCGCCTTCGCCTACTTTTACCATGATCTTGAGCTGCTCGTTCTTCGGATCGTGGAGCTCCTCGTAAGCGGCCTGTATCTCGCCCAGATCGAAGTTTATCTCCTTCGTCTTGTACTGAGCCAGATTGAACTTGCCCTCGGATACGGCCTTTAAGATTATGTCGAAGTTGTCTGTCGGAGAGGACATGATGCCTACGAGCGTGAGCTGATGCAGAAGCGCAACTATCGTCATGAGCGGAACGGGCTTCCAGTTTACGCCTACGAGCGACACCTTGCCGGCCTTCTTCGTTAAGTTCATGCCGAAGTTTATTGCAGCGGCAACGCCGGTGCAGTCGATGAACTTCGTAAAGCCGCCGCCTGCTCTGTATCCGCCGTCTATCTTCGGATTTATCTTCTCCTCAACGCCTTCCTCGGTGGGATCGAAAACGTCGTCAACAACCCCCATCTCAAGCGCCATCTTTGCGCGTGCGGGGTTGAGCTCGGTCATTGCTACGTAGTCTGCGCCGAGGGCCTTTGCCCAGTTTGCGCACATCGAGCCGATGATGCCGCCGCCGGCTACGAGCACCTTGTCGCCGGGGCCTACGTCGATAGCCTGGCAGCCTCTGAGTCCTATGCCGGCCGGCTCTACCATAGCTGCTACGTCGAGCGGTACGTTGTCGGGAACCTTCTTTATGTATTCGCTCTTTAACGGCTGGAAGTATTCAGCAAGCGCGCCGGGCTTATCCGGGAAGAATATGCCGGGAGAATACAGATTGTGGCCGCACATGAACGTTCTGCCGGACTTGCACCATTCGCATTCGCCGCACGGAGTGATCGGAACGCAGGTAACTCTGTCGCCTACCTTAAGGTCTGCTCTGTCACCGGGGTCTACTATCTTGCCCGCAAACTCGTGACCGAGCACGAGGCCCTTGATGAGCTGGTCGCCCTCTTTCTCCCAGCTGTGTACGTCGGAGCCGCAGATGCCGCAGTATTCTACCTTCATTATCGGTCTCTTTCCGTCCTTTACGGGATCCGGGAAATTCTCGTTCATACCGAGCTTACAAGTCTCTGCCTGATAAATTGCTTTCATTATTATATTCCTCCCAAAAAAATTATTTTATAGTTAAAAAAACGAGCGCGTAGCCGTTTCATTTTACTAAAATAAGTATCTCATACCTTCATTTAAAATCCAATCAGCTTAAAGAATTAAAGTAAGTAGTACTTTTATATTATTTTTTTAGTTATAAAGCCTAATATAAAACGTTTTTTTGTTCATTTTTTATAATTCTTAAACAATTTTAATGATTTAAGGTGTATTTGTCACGGTTTTTTCCTACCGTTCTTTTGCCTGCGCTCCTTTTTTATCGGCATTTTTCGTTGTTTTTCTGCATACATATGATAGAATTAAATAAATAATGTAAATAATTTAAGCGCAATATAATTTTTAATATAAAAGGGAGGCAGAAAAATGGTTTTTACGGAATTTAAAACTAATCCTATGTTCGTACTGGGGCCCGGCGCGCTTTATGAGATACGCAGGCTCACGCATCATCTGGGCGAGCGCTTCTTAGTCGTTACGGCTTGCGGCCCTATAACAGAGCAGGCCGTTTCGATGGTGAAGCAGAGCTTCGACAATCCGATGGCGGACAACTGTCAAAAGGCGAACATGAAGTACAAGCGCGCTTTGGCACAGGCGCAGAAGTACGACGCTCAGGGCAAAAAGCCGTATTACGAGTTCATCGACTGCGAGGGCTGGCAGGTAACGCGCGCCAACATAGCCAAGGTCGCCGAACGCGCAAAAGAAATGAAGGCCGAAGTAATAATCGGCATAGGCGGCGGCAAGGCGCTTGACCTTGCGCGCGGCGCGCATCATATCACCGGCAGCAAGGTGGCGCTCTGTCCCACCGTGGCGGCGTCGAATGCGGCGGCTACCACGCTGAACGTCGTTTACAACGACGAAGGCTCCCAGATAGTCGAGGCCGGCATAATGGATTATCACCCCAACCTGCTTTTAGCCGACACATCGCTTCTTATACAGGCTCCGCCTCATATGCTCGTTGCGGGCATAGGCGACTGCATCGGCAGCGCGCTCGAGACCGACGTGGCAACGATGGAGCACGCGCGCAGACATAAGGTGCTCGACGTGTCCTACTGGTCGAACGAGATAACGAAGCAGATATTCTACGAGCACGGCTACGCTGCCGTTAAGGCCGCCGAGGCGCACGAACTCAACTTCTCATTTGAGTCGGTCATAGCTCAGATAGTTCACATAAACGGCCCTCAGTGGGGCATACAGAACACCGACTTCGCGCACATCCTTGACAACGCTCTTTTGTGCTTCCCGTCCGTAAGAAAGCTCATGCACGGCTACGTCATCGGATACGCCTGCGTTCCGCTGCTCGTTTATATGGACGCTTCTCTCGAGGAGATATATAAGTACGTCGATTTTGCAAAGAGCATCGGCCTGCCCGTAACTTTGGAGGAGATGGGACTTGAAAACGTCACGGCCGAGGAATTCAAGGAACCCGCCCAGATCGCCGTAAACTCAGTCACCTACGCCATATCCGATTCGCTTCTACAGGCCGACGACCTTTACAGATGCATGAAGGTCGGCGACAAGATAGTCTGCGATTACCTTGCAAAGAAGAAGTAAGCGAAAAGATAAGACTACCCCCGCCGCGTTTGCTACTGCCCGATACGAAAGTAATCTGAAATAAGGATTAATGGATGTTGCAAAGGCAAAATATAACGGTTCCAAAAGGCACACGTGCTTTTTGGAACCGTTGTATTATTATATCCTCATATTCTCCAGTCGGCGCTTGCCGCCTGGAGACGGGTCATACGGCTGAACATGCCGTCTTCTTTTGCGAGGAGTTCAGCAGGGCTCCCGTTTTCCACGACCTTGCCGTCTGCAAGCACGACGATCCTGTCCGCTGCCTCAATAGTCCGCATACGGTGGGCAATGACCAATGGGCGGCTGATCGAGCAGGGCCGTATATAATGCAAACACCAGAAGTCCGCCGTAGATCGCTCTCGCGTGGCCGTTTTTCTTTCCTCCGTAGTCGGGAAGATCCTTCAGATACGCCGCTTAGTTTTCTTCCGTCTGCCTCCAAATGGACGCCGCCTGCTGCTCTCCGTTCGTTCTTTCAGCCATGTACGTACCGGTTTCCCGTAGGGAAGCTGATGGATCGTCATATGATTCGCCATCATCTTCCTCCATCGTCAAAATATCAGAATAACGATTCCTGCCACGATCGCCGCGCCGGCGATCCATATCAGCGTCATAATACCGCGCTTCTTCAGTATCTGCGGCCATGTCTGCACATAAGGGATATCCTCGCAGCCGGGGAGGATCCAGAACCTGTTCGTCCCTACCCATACTTTATCGATGACGATAAAGTATTCTGTCATGAAGACTTTCCGTTTGTGCTGTATCGTTTCCCGGTCGATCAATCCGATATCGATAGCCCTTTCCTGCACCGGTTTGGGATAAAAATACAATCCGTCTACGGCTCCGCCTTTGACGGCATACCGCACCATCGCTGTGAACAACACAGACAAAATAAGTTGCAATGTAATTAAGAGAGACCGGATCTTGTTGCTCTGCGCCGGCGAGCGCCGGCTGCTGACCGGCGCGATGCCGCCCTTTCGGAACAAGCTGCTGGCCGGCGGAAAGCCCACGAAGGACTTGGGCAAGCTGTTGATCCGGCTGATGAAGTGAAACTAAATAATACCAAAAGATCGTCTGCTTCCAAAAAGAGGCAGGCGCTCTTTTTGCGTTCTGCGCCACGAACCCCCATTAATTTGTGAATTAAAGGAACCGGAAAAACTGATGGCCGATATCCGACAGAATCCCCGGCAGCATCGCATCACGGCATAAAAACAGGAATGGTGCAGTTACGAAAGACTACACCATTCCATGCATCTGAAAATACTTCCTTATTAGCCCGCCGCGTTTGCGGCGGGGGTATATTTTTTCGATCCGTCCCTTTAGAGACGGTCAATCTTTTATAAGAACATCTCCCGGTTTCAGGTCAAGGCTTTTATCGCGGAACACGAATGCGGCCTCCTCGCCGCCGTCGGCCCATGCGTAGCTTATGACGTCGCTTGGCTTCCAGAGGCGCAACGTCTGCTCGTTTACGGGAAGAGCGAGATGCGGCGTTGCGAACGCAATTATCTGCGCCTTATAGCCCGCTTTTCCGCACGCCACCTCGTCATACGGATAGAACGTTCCGTAAATCACATGACCCGTAACGGTGATGAACGGGGCCTTTAAAAAACCGCCCTTTTCTTTTTTTACGTCTTCAACAAAAAAGACAGCCTGATGAAAGCCGTACTTTTCTCTCAGGCTCTCAAGATGGTCGTGTGCAGCCGAAAGCTCGCGGCGCGCCTCCGCCGCGTCAAGTCCTGCCGCCGACTCGAACGGCACGATCGCCTTACGCACGGGATCGAGCTTATACTCCTGCGGATACTTTACGCGAAGCTTTCTAAGGCATGAGCCGCAGAGCCACTCCCCGTCCTTAAGCTTGACCGGATTTCCGCAGCGCTGGGTGCGAAATATCCCGTCGGTCGCCTCAATAGTGATAACGTTGCCGCATGCCGCGCAGTATCCCAGATCTCTCGTGTCGCCTATCTTATAACCAGCCATCACTGACCCTCCTTTACCATAAGAGTATCGCCCGGATAAATAAACGGCACGTCATTATAAAACCACAGCGCCGCCGTCATACCTGCCGACGCCTTTTCTATCGGTCTTACGGGTATGTCAAGATAATTCCAGTACCACACATCTTCCACCTTCGCCGTGTACTCGCGGTCTTTATGAGCGACCGTCACCATGTCGCCGGGACGTATCGCACCGAAAAGCACCTTTACGCATGTAACGAAGCGCTTTTCATTCGCGCCGAGAGGCGTATCCTTTGAGCGGTCCTTTGTATAGCGGCGATATGTAAAATCCGCCTCCGCGGCGCCGCGCGCTCCCGCAAACCGCTGTGAAAGCGCTGATACGGCGCTTTCGGCCTTGAGCTGTACCCTGCGAAAGCTCTCCGTGTCAAGCTCGGCGATCGGGTCGATGAGCACGTTTATCCAGCCGCGGTTGTCGTGGCCGGATCCCGTTTTGCTTTCAAAAATACCGAAATGCGCGGCGCTTTCTAGAAACATCCTTGAATTTTTAAGCGGACATACTATCCTCACTTTTTCGGCGCATTCGCGGCATACCGCGCCGCCGTCCTTGAGCGGAACATCCTTAGGGCCGTTAAATATTTCCATTGGGCCGCTGTACATGCCGCTTTCATCTATCGCTCTGCCGCAAACTACGCACACCTTGTTTCCCTGAGTTTTCTCCATGTTCTCTCCTCCCTTATATACTAAATTACTATTATGATAAGAATACTATCGACGCTGCGCTTCCCATAAGCAAAGCGAGAAGAAGCAAAAATATCCCGACCGCGCGTATTTTGAGCGACTTAAGTATCCACAAAAGCGTCACGCGTTTTCCGTCGCTTGTCTTCTTGCCTAAGCCGAATATCGAAAGCACCGAAACGCTCCTGTCTATGCGGCTGCCCATGAGTCTTTTATTGCCGTCCGGCATGAGTTCGTAAATATACGGGTGGTCGTAAACGTCCCTTCTTACGCCCTTTATGAGATACATTAAAACAACGACCGCCGCTATCACGTACCACGCCGCGCCGTATCTCGGAGTGAACGAGTCCAAAAAGCGCTCTCCCTCGCCCATCGTTAAAAGGCGAAGGACCGCCGCGATGATCACGGGCAGAAATAAGGTAACAAGGGCGTTAATAAAGATAGTAAACCACCGTCCCACAGTGTAAAAGCGCAGCTTTACGGGTACAGAGCGTCCCCTTTCGTTCGGCTCGAAAAATACCGGAGTATTGTCGAACGGATTTTTAAGTATATCGCGTTCGTCGTCTATTTTAAGCTCTCCGTCCTCGCGTTTTGCGCGTCCCGCCCTCGTTTGAAGCGTTATCCGGCGTATCAGCGAGGTTCTTCCTTCTCCCATCGTCATGAAGATGACGATCGCGAGACAAGAGCCGCAGTATAACATCAGATCGGGCATAAAATCGCTCCATATGCCCAAAAGTAATGTAAGGATCACAGTATATATTATAGGTTCGATGACCCACGGGAAAGTTTTTTTCTCGCGCTGAGTGCTGACTGCGATACGGCCCGTCTGTCCGTTCATAGCGGCCGTTAGCTTTCCCCCGCGTATAAAATACACGGGCAAAAGCACTGTAAGCGACGCAAGCTCTCCCGTTTCGACTTTAAGCGTTACGCCGGTGGTCTGCATGAGCTTTTCCACATCCAAAAGGAAGTCCTGTGCGACCTCCTCGCGCACGCGCCTGTCCGTCTCGGCGTCGGAAATGTCCGCAAGCTTTACGCCGCTTCCCGCGATATAGCCGTATTCAAAAGGTCTTGCCGCCGTCCAGTCGAACGGCTCCATATCATTCAATACGCGGTTGTCGAGCTGTTTTGAAGCGTTTACGGCCGTTCCCTCGATAAATCCGCGGCAGTTAAACTTGCGCTCTGTGCCATGGCGGTAAACTTCGGCCTGTACAGGGCCGCGAACGATCCTGTAAGGAAGATAATATCCGCATAAGCCGTCTATATTTGAAATTACGCTTTTGCCCTCCGGCGTTTTCTCATGTGTCCGTCCCCACGAAAGCATACGCTCCCGCGCTTCATCCAGAGTTATGAAAAACGGTATTATAAGGTCCGGCGTCCCCGCGTCGGACGAAAGCTCTTGGCGCACGAGCCTGCTGCCGCAGAAATCGCACGTCGTGGAGGCGTCACCGGCGGCAAATACGAGCTTTGCACCGCACGACGGGCAAAAGAACGTCTCGGCCTCTCCGCCGTCCCCGCTTACTGTCTCGTCATCCCTGCGGATCTGTCTTTTAAATTCGAACGCATTCTTTTTGTCGGCGGGGACGCCGATCTCGCCGCAATGGGCACAGCGGTATGTCTGATTTATTATATCGAATCCCACGGGAGCGCCGCAGGTATTGCAGTAAATACGAAGCGGGCTTTTGTTTTCATTCGCCATATATCGGCACCTCCTCACTTTGATCCGGTCTCTTTATTTTATATCGTATCATTTTCTGTCGCATAAAGCAATAAGCGCACGCGCCGAAAACGAACGCGCTCACAAATATGCGTCATAAAGTCGTCCCGCTCGTCGGCGTTTTGTGATATATTATTATTGCAGGACGGCCGTGGGAGCCGATGAAATCGTTATTTGTAGGTGAAAACAGAAGATCATGACTATTGACGAAGCGCTTAACAGACTGCAGCGATCCGCTTTTCGCTCAAAATTTCATCTGAGCGAAAAGGACAGGCTGTATATATCGGAAAAAGGTATGGACACGATCCGCTCACACGCCGCCGATTTTATAAGGAAGCGGCTTGCTTTGGCCCATATCCCGAACGACGGGAGGCAAACGCCGATGCGCGGGCATCCCGTATTCGCCGCTCAGCACGCATGTGCGTGCTGCTGCAGGAGCTGCCTTTACAAATGGTACCGCGTCCCCAAAGATCGGGCGCTTACAGAGAACGAACAGGAACGCATCGTGAACCTCTTGATGAAATGGATAGAACGGGAATATGCGCGCGGTTAGACAAAATCCGGGCGGAATATATGAATCAAATATGGCGCGGACAGACGTTGATGCTGCCCGCGCCATATTGCGCTGTATATGCTTTTTATAATTTGTTATCCTGCCGTCTCCTCGCAGAAGCGCATGAATATCGCGGCTATCTGCGCGCGGGTGGCGTTGTCCTTCGGAGCCAGCGTTCCGTCGTCCATGCCGGTGATGACACCGTTCATGGTCATAAAGCACATGGCCTCATATGCGTACTCGGACACGTCCGCCGCGTCGCTGTAATCGAGCGGGAAGGCCCATGCGCCGGTGAACCCTTTTCCCTTGCTCTGCGCGTACCGATACAGGATCGCCGCAAGCTGCTCCCGGGTGACGGGCGCATCGGGGTCGAAGCTTTCGTCCGACAGCCCTCTTATGATCTCATTCTGTGCCGCCCAGCTTACAGCGGGCGCGTACCACGCGCCGTCAGGCACGTCGTCAAATGAAATGCCCGCGCCCGCAGGCTCGCCTTCAAGCCGCCAGAGCATGGTGACTACCATGGCCCGCGTGGCGGCGCCGTCCGGATCGAAGAGGTCCGAAGCCACGCCGTTCATGATACCGTTGTCCACGGCCCAGCGGACCGCGTCGTGATACCATGCGTCCTCGGAGACATCGCGGAATTTGTCACAGACGTCGGTGTCGGTCCGGTCCGCGATCTTCTCAAAGGCGGGTGTAACGGTAACGGGGGAGTTTGGCATCGTGAAGCGGTAGGTGCCGTCGGCGTTTTGTGCCACGGGGATGACGCTGCCGTTCTTGTCGGTGACGGTGACCTTATCCGCCCGATAGCCCTCTTCGGGGGTGACGGTTATGGTCACGGTGCTGCCCGCCCTGGCGCCCTCGGTGCTAAGCTTCACGGAGCCGCCCTCGAAGGTACCGGTGCCGACGGGGTTATTGACGGAGGATGAGCCGCCGCCACCGCCTCCGCCGCCTCCTCCGCCGGAGAACTTTGCGCTGATGGTGACGATCACACAAACCGCACTGCTGTCGTTTTGGCTTTCGTCGCCCTCGGTCTTGTACCATACATAGTAGGTTCCGGCGCTGGTGGCTGTAGGGATGGCTGTGGTATATGCAGATGCTTCAGGGGCAGTGGCCGCATCTGAGCCAAGAGCGTACTTTGTTGTACTGCCGGTCAGTTCGCCGGAAACAGTAACAAGCGGCTTCTCAGTATCATCATAAGTTCGATTGTTGGGAGTAATTGTAGGGTTGTTCTCAGGACGCTCCCAGACCGCGTTGGTGAAAGTCATGTGGTTCCCCCGTTGCTCCACGTTTTCGAGCGTGTAGCCGTTGACCTGCTGTTCTTTCCATTCATACTGTGCTTCCTGTCCGTTCACCACGGTGGGGAGATCGTTGACGACGGCGGTCCAGCCGTTGGCTTCGCTAAGCACGACCACTTTGGCGACCTTCTGTCCGTCTAACAGGCTCATCGCAATGGAATCAGGCCGGAGATTCTGCTGGTTGTTGTTATCATTCCATCTTTTAGAAACAGAAGCGCTTATTAATTCGGGCTCATATTCGTTCACGATGCTGTAGCTTTTGACAACTGCTCTGTACATCGGAACCGCATCTTCATTGACCGTGTAGACGATCTCAGTCTTGTTGTCCTCCTGATGGCGCGGCTTCTCGATAAAGGTGAACTGCCAGTTTTCGGCGGCCGTCAGCACATGGCTGTCCACTTCCACGCCGTCGGCATACAGGCGGGCCGTGACGGATTCGGGCCGGTTGCCGTCCGCGTTGTTGTTGTCGTTCCAGGTCACGGTCACCGGGATGTCGACGAACTCGGCGTCGGGTTCAGGCGTCGGCAGGGGCACGTATTGGTTGAACAGTTTCGCGGTGGCCGTCCCGCCCGCCTTCACTTCAACAGCCATGCCCGTCATGCTGTTGCTCGTCAGCGTGTAATACTTCACCAGCTTTTCCGCATTGCGCTCGACCACGGTGTAAACGCCGGGCGCCAGATCCGGAATCTCATACTTGCCGTTCGTGAAATCGGAGTAACGGATCGTCAGCGGCATCAGAGCGTCGGGTCCGAGGATCTCAAAGGACAGATCGCCGATATTGGCAAAGGGATCGTAGTCTTCATCCGCTTCCGCATCCAGAGGCTCCGGAAGTTTCCATGTGTATTTGAACTCCAGCTCAGAGTCTTCACCGCCCGAGACGTAAATGGCGTCGGCCACTTTGCTGTTCTCGGCGTCCATCACATAGCCTTCGATAAGCGTGTCCGCATTTGTATCGCGGATCATGTAAGCGCCCTCGAGCACCCTGCCCAGGTCTACGGTTCCGTTCATTACATCCTCGTAGGTCAGCGTCTTCTCCAGCCGCGGATCCGGACCGTCAATGGCAAGCCGAAGCTTGCTCAGGTCTGCCTCTTCCGGAACGCCCGAGAGGGAAATCTTCACGCTGAGGCTGCCCGTCTTCAGGGTATTTGTCACCGTCAGGCCGTCGCATGTCGTCGTATAAGCGGAGATCGGTTCCATCTGCTTTACGGTGTACTCGATCGGATTACCGTCGCTGTTTTGAGCCGGCAGATCGTACCACGTTGCTTCCCAGGAGGAGGCTTCCACCGTTTTCAGTTCACCGACCGGTTCGCCGTCCCCCATCAGGATCAACTGCACGGACTCCGGCCTGAGCAATTGATAATAATCATCATCGCCGTCCCATTCCACTCCGGCGGTAATTGAGATCGTCGGAGCGGCCGATTCGCAGACCCTGGCTCTCAGCGGGATCTCATACTCACCAAACTCATACTCGATACGGTCCACGGTCGGTGACGCCGACTGTACCCGTCTTTTGTTCACGAAGGTGGTTAAGGTACCCTCGGTCACCTCGGAAATCTTGTCGTAACCCGCCACCTTCTGCTCGGTCCAGGTATAATTGGCAGGTTCTCCATTCAGCCTCGTGGGGAGATTTTTGACGGTGGCGGTCCAGCCGTTATTATCGCTCAGCAGTACGGTAATGCCGTTGCTCAGCGTCATCGCAATGCTTTTCGGTCTCGTCCCCGTCTCGTTGTCGGCGTCGTCCCAGATCATTTTGACGGCAGCTTCGGTCAGCTCGGGCTCATAGTTGTTACGGATGTTGAATCCGCTTATCTGGTCTTTGTACCAATCGATCGGATCCTCGGTGATCGTATATTCGATCTTTTCCCTGTTCTCGTCGAGCCTCGGCATACCGGTGAAGGTATATCTCCAGCCGTTGCCCGAATTGAGTTCGGCGTTGGCAACCTCCGTGCCGTTCGCCAGCAGTCTCACGGTTGCGTTCTTGGGACGGTTGCCGTCCGCGTTGTTGTTGTCGTTCCATGTAATGACGACCGGGACGTCCACATACGAATCGTCCGGGACGAAAGGCTCCCAGGGCGCGATATCGAATTCCTTCTCGATGATAAGCGTGCCGGTCTCATAGGTGTTTGTAATCACGAAGCCCGCTTCGACGCTGCCCGAAACCTCGCCGACATAGCCTTCCGGAATCTCGGTCTCATCCACCGTGTATTCAATCGCCCTCAGGCCGCCTTCATAGACGTACTTCGTAAGATCGCTCCAGCTATAGCTCCAGCCGTTTTCCTCATCCAGTGTCACCGGGCTTCCCAATGCCCGGCCGTCCGCGTACAGCTGCACCCGGATGCTCTGCGGCCGCATCTGCGCCTTGTCGTTGTTGTCTTCCCAGTCCGTCCGGACGCTTACCTGCGTTTTTTCAATCACAAAGATGTTTGTAATCACGAAGCCTTCTTCGGCACTGCCCGAAACCTCGGCGGCATAGCCTTCCGGAATCTCGGTCTCATCCACCGTGTAGACAATCGCACGCTGAACGCCGGTCTGTTCGTCTTCATTGACGTACTTCGAAAGATCGCTCCAGCTGTAGCTCCAGCCGTTTTCCTCGTTCAGTGTCACAGGGCTTCCCATTGCCTCGCCGTCCGCGTACAGCTGCACCTCTATGCTCTGCGGCCGTATCTGCGCCTTGTCGTTGTTGTCTTCCCAGTCCGTCCGGACGCTTACCTGCGTCTTTTCAATCACAAAGACGTTTGTAATCACGAAGCCTTCTTCGGCACTGCCCGAAACCTCGCCGACATAGCCTTCCGGAATCTCGGTCTCAGCCACCGTGTAGACAATCGCCCGCTGAACGCCGGTCTGTTCGTCTTCATTGACGTACTTCGAAAGATCGCTCCAGCTGTAGCTCCAGCCGTTTTCCTCGTTTAGTGTCACAGGGCTTCCCAGTGCCTCGCCGTCCGCGTACAGCTGCACCTCTAAGCTCTGTGGCCGCATCTGCGCCTTGTCGTTGTTGTCCTCCCAGACCTTCCGGACGCTTACCTGCGTTTTTTCGGTCTCATCCGTGTCGTCCGCATACGCCGTCAGGCTCATCCCCGGCGTCAAGCTAAGCACCATCGCAAGGCAAAGCAGTATGCCCATCAACTGTTTTGCTTTCCGTCTCATCTGTCTTGTTCCTCCTTTGTCTTATTCTTCCGATCGGCTGCCGGGGGAGTGGATCATCACCCACTCCCAATGCTTTGAAAGCTTACGCGTTCAAAGTCTTGGGGAAGCATGTGTTTTCCCTGCAGATGTCTCCGCAAAAAAAGGAGCCGTGTTCCTTTGCCTGATACACCGTCCCATGGAACCTTCCATGCACTTTTGGCAATCAGGCAATGCGGGGCGGACGCCGAACTCCTTTTTGACGATCATTTGCCGCCTCTCCCTTTCTCGGCAGCTTCTTCCATCGCCATATGGTTTTCTTCAACAGCACCCTATGTTCAAGTTTATATGTGCAGTAATTCATGATGTTTGATTAAATAATTTTAACATTTCGCGGGCGAATAGTCAACGCGTTCAAACGGAACGCCGTTTCGCTTTTGGGATATAAAATGATATAACATAAACGTTTATAGAAATCATAGTATTCAAGTTGTTCTGAACTGATACATGCTTCGTACCGCCGGAAGACCCGCGGCAACAGCCCTCTGTCCAATACCGCATTAACGGGGATACTCTCATATAGAATGGACGCCGGCCTGTTCTTCGGGCTGGCGTCCTTATATGGTGCGGGCGACAGGACCGCGTGAGCTTTTTATCTTCCGGCTTGGCGGCTCAGCCGACTGCGCTCCGGCCTCCTGAAAACAGTCCACCGGACTGTTTTCTTTTCGTCGGCCGCCTTCTTAAGCTTCAAGTCCTGTTGCCCGCCTTAAACCAAAGATACCGAGCCGATTACCGGCTCGGTATCTTTGGTGCGGATAACAAAACAATACCCGCGATAAACCCGCATAAACACTGGATTTTTTAAAATTTAGTGTGCTACCGTGTGCTACGCAACGATATTTTGATTTGATTTAACAAGATTTAACATCCCCATAATGCCGCCCTATATGGCTTCGGGAATGCTTTTCTTTCGGGTCAGTGTGAGGCCGTTTTGCTTCAAATATTCGTTTGCGATATTGATATTGTCGTTCTGAAATTTATCGAAAGCATCGCAGTATGTGTTCATGGTTATCTTGATATCCGTATGCCCTAATAGCTTCTGCAATACCTTCGGCTGCATACCGCCTTCTATCATGCGCGTTGCGTATGTGTGTCTCAGAGAGTGACACGACACTTTACCGCGTACCGTCTCATCGACTATCTTATATTTTTTCAGGACGCGCGCAAGTTCCATATTGACCTGATTGCTCGTAACTAGGCCGCCGCGCTCGGTGGTAAAGAGCATATCTCCCTCGGCGCACTCTATGCACTCCGCAAGTATCGTCTGTACGTCCTCGGTGATAAATATCGTTCTGTTTCCGGCGTAAGTCTTTGCCGTATCGCCCAAAACGGCCTTACCCTTTTCGCCGCGTGATATCGTTTTGTTTATGGACACGCTGTTGAATATAAGATTTACGTCCCGCTTCGTCAGGGCATTCACTTCGCCCATACGCATTCCCGTGAACATAGATAAAAGCATCTGTTGGCTGTACTTTATATCTTCGGTCTGAAGGACGTAAAGGAGCTTGTTCTGCTCTTCCAGCGTGAAAGCTCTGACCGCTTCGCGCTTCTGCTTCGATTTCGGCTGCTTTATATGATCCATGGGGTTCTTTGTGATTATATCGCGCCTTACCGCCTCTTTGAAAGTGGCATTAAGAAGCTGGAAGTCCTTCTGCAGTATGGAATTTGATTTGCCTATCTGACCTTGCAGATATGCTCTTATCTGCGTTTCGTTAGCCTTCTGAAGCGGCGTATTGTATATGGGCTGCAGCCGCTTCAGCGTGGACAAATGCGTAAGGTAGGTGTTTTCTTTTATCTCATTCAGATTGAATTTGTCAACGATCATCTGTTTTGCAAGGTGGTATATCGTTATATTGCTCTTATCGACGAATTCGCCGGAGAAGATGCCGTATTCGATTTGTTTCAGTTTCTGTTTCACTTCCTGCGGGTTCTTGCCCGAAACGCTCTTGCGTCTCTGATTGCCGTTCTCGTCGTAGCCTATGGTTATCTGACCGCGCCACAACTTTTGGGACTTGCTATAAAATATGCCGCCGTCGCCGTTAGCGTTCTTCTTTGCCATTGTCCGCACCTCCCGTGTTATTCTTTGTTGCTTTTTCCAATTCTCTTAAGTAAGTACTCTTGTGGATAAATCTTTGTAGCTTGTCTATCTTATCCTTGCTTGGCATATCGCTAAAGTGCGGAAATATTTTTTTTAAATCTTCCTGCATATCATAGGCATACGCTTTCGTCTCATAATTTAATTGTAAAACCTCGATGTATGCTTTCAGCGCATCTTCCCAATCCTTATCCGTAGGTGTTTTGCCCTCTTTTGAGAAAACAGTCTCAGAAAGCTTATCAACCTTCTCCAGTATTTCAAACTGCCGCACTTTGTCCGCTCTAATAATCAGTTGCTTTGCTATTAAACCGTAAAACTGCTCACTTTTGAGTATTTGAGATATGATCGGCTTTGCACTTCTTATGAACTCATCCACTTTTTTTATGTCGAGATAATTTGATTCTGCGGAAAGCAGCGTATTTTTCTCGGCATATTTGATACTCTCTACCGCTTCTTCGCTCAATCCCGTATAGTCACATACGAAACGTAAATCTTTGTCGTTCGTCGGTGCGTCGGTCAAGCCTAATAAATAATCGGCAGATACATTGAAGTATTCAGCATACTTTTTCAAAAAGGTTATCGGCACCGCCTTCTGTGCGTTATAATGGCGCGTTATCAGCGATACATCACAACCGATCTTGTCGGCTATAGCTTGCCGCGATTTTTTCTTGTCAATTAAATCTTTTAACCTTTGTAAATCAACAATGTTTTCTACTGCTTTTTTTTGGTCTTTCATACGCGCATCCTCCTTGCCCAATCTTTTTGGTCACGAATTCATCTGAAATATGACCCAATATTTCGATTTGGTCACAATATTATCTTAAGAGTGACCTTTCGCTTGATTTTTATTTTGTTCACAATTATAATAGCATTGTGACCAAGCTAAGTCAAGACAAAACAAAAAATAATTACGAAAGGATGTATCAGATGTATCACATGAATAATTCCAAGTTGGAGCAGACGGTCAAGGAAGTGCAAAGAGAGTATTACCGAGAATACCGTCGGAAAAACAAGGCGCGCATCGCCGAAAATAACAAGCGTTATTGGGAGCGAAAGGCGGAAAAGAAGCTGCAGACCGAAGGCAAATCATAAGAAAGGCGGATATATGGCAAATTTATCAAAATATGAGCGTGAGACCGTGATTACGTATAACGACGGCGAGGAAAACGCCGTATGTTATACGTGTGACAAAAGGCTCATGCGCAGACTCGATGAAATGAGGGCAAAATCCTCGACAGTTACCCTGATTTCCGAGGACGAACACACAAGGACGTATACTTTCCCCAAAAAGCTTATAGGGGTTAAAAAGCCCCGTGAAATAAGCGAGGAAACGAAGCGTAAATTAAGCGCGCGGGCGAAGGTCAATTTCGCCGCAGCGCACGGACGCGAAGATAATATTTAAAAGGAGCATTGTATGAACGAAAACGAAGTAAAGCTTACGACGGTATTCTATACCACGAAGCAAGTGGCGCAGTGCTTGGGCTGCTCGATACCGACTGCAAGGCAGTTATTCTACAGACACGACTTCCCCGCGCTGAAGATCGGTAAGAACTTCAAGGTCGAAAAGACCGCATTTGAGAATTGGTGCCGCGAGAGGCGCGTATGAGAGGGGGCGTGATCGTGGCAGCAAGAGAGCCGCCTTTTCAGAACGCGGCGTCGGGGCAAAAAAATACTTCTATTCCGACTTGTCACTTGGCGGTGCGCCGGAATAGAAGTATGCAAGTCCCGCCGAAACGGGTAATCCTATATTTATACTTTATCACTCAAGGCACGGCCTTGACAAGAGGGAAGTGCCAAAATGAGCAAAAGTAATAAAAATTACATGGATGAGATGAAAAACTGTATAGAAGCTGGACGCAAATTAAAGTTGAGCAAATCAGCGCGCATGTTGTGGCAAACGCTTGTCCATTTAAACAATGCAACTTATTGGAGCGAATGGTTTTATGCGTCAACGTCTCTCTTGGAAGATTATACTGCCACAGGCAATAAGACGCTATTCTCAGCACGTGATGAGCTTTGTCGGCATGGCATTATAGCATATAAATCCAAAAGCGGAATGACGACACAGTTTAAGCTTTTGAAGTAATTATAATTTTTGCCGATGCAAAAGAGGCATAGCTGCCTATGGTCGGATTACACAGGTACCTATGGTCGGATTACACAGGTACCTATGGTCGGATTACATACAGTAAATACATAAGACATAATACATAAGACGGCGGGGGCGCGCCGCAAAAGCGCGCTCCCCGCTTATCAAGAAAGGATTTTAACTTTGTTTAAAGAGAACATCTCAGATTATTGGCTACGGGATATCGCTAATCAGATTGGTGACGGCATAGTGAAGAGAAAGTCTTGTCATGAGATTGCCAAAAAAGCAATTGCCGAAATTAAAGCGGAAAAAAACTTAAGAAAGGACTTAGAGCATGATAAATAATTTTGATGCTCAAGATATTGAGCAAGCTATCATCGGAGCAATCCTTCTCGACGGAGAGGGTGCCTTGATAAAAGCGTCGGAGACGATTTGCGCCGAGGACTTCATGACTCCCGAATACAGGGACATGTTCGAGGCCGCGTATGCGCTGTCCGACGAGGGGGCAAATATTGATCATCTTACGGTAATGGCCTTGCTTGAGAAGAAGGGCAAGCCGATTGATAAAAAGATATGTATGGCCGCCATGGAAGCCGTACCGACGACGGCGGGGCTTTATGATTACTGCCTCATGCTGAAAGAGAAGAACGCGCAAAGACGGCTGTATGAGTTGAGCTTACAGATAAACGAAGATCTCATGACCGGCAAGGACAGCGGCGAGGTGACCGACGCTGTATTGTCCGAGCTTGAAGCGGCAAAGGGAAAGGACACAGATGCGAGGGAAGCGGCTTATAATTCCGACCTTATCGCGCTGACGAAAAGGCTTTCGAGCAACGAAAAGGTGATCGTCGCAACGGGCTTTAAGATGCTTGATAAAGCTTTGGGCGGCGGTCTTGTAAAAGGTGGCCTATACATATTGGCGGCGCGTCCGGCCGTTGGAAAAACGACGGTCGCGCTGGCAATAGCGCAGAACGCGGCGGCGCGCGGCGTTCCCGTGCTGTACTTCAATATGGAGATGGGCGCAGACCAAATAGCGGCGCGCCGCGTATCGCGTGACGCTGCTGTGCGGTATTTTAAGATTTTAAACGGAGATATGGACAAAGAGGAACGCGCCCGCGTTGTGGATGCAATAACGAGGCTTAATAAAAGCCGCTTCAAGCTCATAACGGGAAGGCCTACGACGGCGCAGATAAGCGCACAGATACGCCGTATGAAGGACAAGCCTGAGCTTGTAGTAATTGATTATATCGGGCTTTTATCGCGTCAGACGGGAGATACGCGCTCACGGTACGACGTTATGAGCGACTTTTCGGCGGAGCTTAAACAGATTGCCGTAAAGTTTAACATTCCGATTATATGCCTTGCTCAGCTTAACCGCGAAGCGGCAAAGGGTGCGCCTGAAGCATTTCATCTTCGGGACAGCGGCGCAATGGAGCAGGATGCCGACGGCGTTATATTGCTTTCGAACACGGAAACAGAGGGCACGGGCGGCAAACTGGGCGACTATAAAGGCCTGCTCTTTAAAGTGGCTAAGAACAGGCACGGCAAATGCGGGGAAATCCGCATGAAGATGTTCCCCGCCACGGGCATAATCGAATAATCGGCGAAAGGAGAAAAACATGGACGGACAATTTTTAAATGCATTGCTGGCTGCGGAAAGAAAAGCCGCACAGATTGAACGCTGTTACGGCGAGGGCTATGTTGACTTCAAATACTTCGGTATGCTCTTAGCCGAAGAACTGCGTGTGCGCGCCTTGCAGAAGCGTTCTCTTCATGCACACATGAAAGCCCGATAACAATCATGCCGCGCGCCCCGACAATATTATATCACGGGGGGCGCGGATTTTGGAAAAGAACAAGGAATATATGGCACTGATGGTACAGGCGGGGCATATGGAGTATTTAACGCCGCTGTGGGAAGCGGTGGAGCGGCTTTGCATGAAGCTCATGCGCGGATATGCGAAGCGGCTTGCCCTGCCTATCTGGATTGATGCCGAGGATATAACGCAGTGCGCGTATTTCGGTTTTCTCGATGCGGTGAAGGCGTATGATCCCAATAAGGGATTTGCATTCACTACGTATCTTGGCTTTCACCTTCGCAATGCTGCCGCAAGAGAGTCGGGACTGTCGCTTCGCAAGGGAGTGTACAGTGAAGTGAGCGGCGATGCATACGTAGACGAAGACGAGAGCATAACGCTTTTTGATACGATAGCCGATGAGAGCGCTTCAGCCGCAGACGAGGCGGCGGAGCTTTCGGACGTACAGGAAAGGATATTCGCGTCAATGCTTCGGCTTACCGAAACGCAGAGGCATATAATAAAGCTTCGCTTCTGGCACGGCGTATCGCTTGGTGAGATCGCGGCGGCATGGGACGTTGAGCGTTCCAATATCGCGGCGCAGTACAATGCGGCCTTGCGAAGGCTGCGGAGCGCGCCGGAGCTTCGGAGACTGTATGAGGATTACGGCAGACATTATCACGACAGCGCGCTGTGGCAGTCGATGTATATGTTCGGTCTTTCGGCCGAAGCGGCTGCGGTACGCCGCAAGATCGCACGGGAAGCGCAGATACGATATCTGTCATACGGGAAGCGGCAAGCTATGCTCAAGGCGGCGTATGACCGCATCGCAAAGCGTGAGGGCATGGGCGTGACGGAAGTCCGATATGCGCGAGAGGGCGCACAATGACGTGAGATAGGCGTTTACCGAAGGCGGCATATAATATGCCCACCGATCAAACGGGCAGAAAACGGCGAGAAGCGCGCTTCCACGGGCGGCGCGTCACGTTGGTAACAGCGTCGTAACAGCATACACGACCATATAAACGGCGTCGGACGGGCGGTTCGCCTGACTGCTAACAGTGAGCGTAACAGTGGGCGAAGGCCGTATGCGACGGGCGGCGCGTTCCCTGCTAACAGGCTCAAAACAGGGCGCAAGCATGAACGAAGGCACGTTATATCCACCTGCTAACAGGTGCGAAACAGGATACGAAAGAGAATATGAGGCGGCGTTTTTGTCCTGAGAACAGGGCAAATTCAGGACAGGAACGAACAAAGGCGGCAGATTTTAAAGGTCTGCCGCCGTTTGTTTTATGCATGAAATACGCCTTTTTTCGTGTAAAAATACGTGTGCCGTTTAAAAGTGTGCTACCGCCGATTTTTTATGCCCGAGAAACCCGCTTGCTGCCTCGGTTTTGGGGCTGTTTTTTAGTGTGCTACCGTGTGCTACCGAACGATATTTCAGCTTGATTTAACAAGATTTAACATTCTGCCGAAGACGCCAAAAACCCGCATAAACACTGGATTTCGGGCACTTTGAGAAAAAGAAACGGCAGTTAAAAAACTGCCGTTTTTGGTGCGGATAACAGGACTTGAACCTGCATGAACTTGCATTCACATGGACCTGAACCATGCGCGTCTGCCAATTCCGCCATATCCGCATATATAAGGAGACGTTATTGGCGTGCCTGGAGGGACTCGAACCCCCGACCTACTGGTTCGTAGCCAGTCACTCTATCCAGCTGAGCTACAGGCACATTTTTAACGCCTAAATATAATATCACACACTTTCTAAAAAAGCAAGGTTTTTTTTATTTTTATTTTAAATGCTTTTCAGGCTACTTTAAAAAAGCCCTTATATTAGTATCTTCGCTGAATTTTTTAAGGCCGTATATCACCAAGACCTCATCTATATCGTTCTCGTCTATATATTTCGTTACGCCGCTTTTATAATATCTCAGATCCAGAAGGTGTATCTCGCTAAAATGCGGCGTTAAGAACGGCGCAAGGCTGTCGCAGTAAGAATCTCGTATGATAAGCAGCTTCGGCGCAGTCTTGTTTTTCGTCTTTATGACTACGCGCGGAGAGTTGCCGCCCAAGAACACCTTATATTTATCCTTGACCGTCAGGTTCTCATAATAATAAAGCCCGCCCTTTTCAGGCTCGGGCGCATCATAGCGAAGAACCGTTATCTGCTCCGAGGGCACATATGCGTCTATTTCGTCCGGAGTCACCCATCGCGCGCCCGAAAGCGAATACAGCGTACCGTTGAAATCCTCAGTGAGCACGCTTTTTTCAAGATCGCAAAGCCTTATACATTTTATACCCATTTCATCGCACAATGCCGAATATCCGTAATATGCGCCCAGCGACGTCCAGTGATGGTCTGTGCGATAAAATATATATTCGTCATCATACTCTGACAGCGCGCTCTTGATGTCCGCGCCGCCGAGAGCATCATACGCCTCCGATATAAGCTTTTCTTCATCCGAAAGAGGCGCGCCCGAAGGCAGCTCATCCCGGTATATATACGCCGCAGTCGGTATAAGAGCAAAATACACGGGTGTTTTTACGCTTTCCTTAAACTTGTTTACGGCATTTACATTGTCTGAAAAAAGGCTCTCATCTACCGAAGGAAACGCTTCGATGAGTCTGTCATTTGCAAAGAAAACGCCGCCGTTCTCGCGCTTTCCCAAGGCGCGCTCGGATATGCTTTTAAGCGATATGAAGCCATCTCGAAAAACGAACTGGTCGTTTTCATACTGTTCGAAATCCGAGGTGAATTTCCCCGACATAAGCGCATCCGCAGAGAATTTGGGAAGCGTCTGCGCCATTCGGTTCTCCTGCTCCAGAAAATCCTTATCAGGCAGCAGGATGTTAATTAAAAAAGCCCCGAATATCGCCGCAAGGAATACGGCGCATAAAATATATTTAAATATGCGAGAGCCGTCCATATGCCCTCCTTCTAAAATCTGAAATAAAGGAACGGATTATACGTTGCATCTACGAGATACGCCGTGCAGACAACAAGTCCAAGTATCACGGCAACAAGGCAAAAGGCATATTGCGCCTTTTTTTTGAGCCTCGCGTACATCGTCTTTGCGAGCGGAGTCGATGCGGCTGCCATTATGATCATCAGTGGCAAATACGAGATAAGATAATACAGATCTGCAGGCTTAGCGCCCACTCCCGTAGCGCCGAACATCGCACCTATATATGAGACGAACGAAGATGCGTCTTCCACCGCAAAGATCACCCAGCCTATTATCACCACGAACATAGAATAAGCGACTCTTATGCCTGCGGGCAGCCTCTCGATAAGCTTTAAAAGGAACAGCTTTTCAATAACGAGAACAGCGCCGTAATAAAGACCCCATATAAGGAAATTCCACGCAGCTCCGTGCCATATTCCCGTAGCCGCCCATACTATGAGCAGATTGAGCATATGTCTCGGCACGCTCACACGGTTGCCGCCGAGCGGGATATACATATACTCCCGAAACCAGCTTCCAAGCGAAATATGCCATCTGCGCCAAAACTCCGTTATGCTTTTTGATATGTAGGGATAATCAAAATTTATCTTAAACTCAAAGCCGAACATCCTGCCGAGTCCTATTGCCATATCGGAATATCCCGAAAAGTCGAAGTATATCTGAAATGTGAAGGCAAGCGCGCCCAGCCATGCGCCCAGCGCGCTTACGGACGCAGGATCGCACGCCTTATATATATCCCACAACATGCCTATATTGTTGGCCAATAGCACCTTTTTGGCAAGACCGACCATAAACGTGCATATTCCGGCCGAAAAGCGGTCGGCCGTATGAGAGCGGCTCTCTATCTGCGAGGCGACGTCGCGGTATTTTATTATCGGGCCGGCTATGAGCTGAGGAAAGAGCGTAACGAACGTGGCGAAGCTTACAATATTCTTCTGAGCCTTTGCGTCCGCCCTGTAAACGTCAATTATATAAGACATCTTCTGAAACGTATAAAACGATATGCCGACCGGCAAAGCTATGCCCGGCGCTCTCATACCTATATTGGTAAAGATAAAGTCGGTATATTTAAAAAACACAAGCAGTCCCAGATTCAAAACTACCGACATGGCAACAAACGCTTTTGCCGCTTTTTTGTTTTCACGGTTTTTTTCAATGAGTATGCCGAATATATAGTCAAACAGCACGGATGCGGCCATCACCGCTATGTAAACAGGTTCTCCCCAGCCGTAAAAAACAAGGTTCGCAATAAGCAGCACAACATTTCGCCACTTTAAAGGAGTAATGTAATAAACAAGCAGCGTCACGGGAAGATATATAAATAAAAACAGCGTCGTACTAAATACCATTATTGTACTCCCATAAGCGGCTTACGGCGTATGCGTCCTAAGATATTTGACCCATATTCTGCAGGCTTCATTTGTAAAGTGGATCCCGAGAGAATTAAGGTCGCTGCAAAGCTCATCGGGCAGGCATCCGTTTTCATCTCGCAGAGCATACGCAACGTCTACAAAATAATAGCCCTCCTCGCGGCACATTTTATAAAGCTCAAGATTATATTCAAATATCTTTTTATTGTCCGGCTCGCCCACGAAACCGGCTATTCTCGGCGTTACGGACTGGATATATATCTGTACATCGGGCGAAGCCGCCTTTATTTCATCGATAAGCGTGCGAAGATTAGATACCGTAAGCGTTATCGACGCCCATGTAAGGTCATTGACTCCCAGCATTATGTAAACCTTTTTCGCTCCTGTCTGCGCAACGTTCTCCCAAATCGTACGTTTTACTCCGTTGTAGGACGGATGAAGGGATTCGGTAGTCACCTCCGAAAGTGCGTTCGAAGCGCCGAGGCTCGTTGAGCAGAGAAATTTCGCCTCTCCCATAAAGCCGGACTCCTCACGGCGCATCTGCGTAACATACATCTGAAGCTTCTGTGTTATGGAGTCTCCTATAAATACCGCATCGTTAAAATACGCGTCATTTACGGGATTTGATTCCTCGATACCGAGCGGGATCGACGTCGTAAGCGACGGATAATTTGCGGGGTCGGCGTCGTCTTCAAATCCGAGGCTCTCATTTGATATATAAAGCTCATACGGCGGCACTATCTCATATCCCGCGTAGCGATAAACGTAGATAAGCTCCTCTACGGCGCTTTCAAACTGTTCGAAGCTTGAAAACGAGGCCATATCAACGCATACTACGCTTCCCCAGCGCGTATTATCAACAAAAGTATACTTATCTGTTTGCTCTCCCGTAAACCATAAGGTCGGCTCGACAAGATAATTTACGTTGTCATGCTTTAATATAAGTCTGTCTTCGGCGCCCGAAAGATATGAAAAAGAAACATCCTTCTCCGAAAGGAATTTTTCAGTTTCCTGTTTATCCGCATTCTTTTTTGCCGCGCAAAAAACAAGCGTTACTTTTTTGGTCGTAGAATTTATTTTTCCTATTATATCAGCGTAAGTCTCTTCGGCCGGCTCTTCTGATTCGGCAAAGATCCAGCTGCAGCCGCTGACAAGAAAAATCGATGAGAATAACGAAATAATGAGAATTATAGTGAGGATATTTTTTGCCTTCAATTTCCACGCCCGCCTCTTGAAAAATATTGTGTTTAATAGGGACAGATAAAGTATAGCATAAACAAATGAAAATGTGTCGAAAAAAATAAAAAATTTATGTAATCTCAAGTTGACAAAATCTGAGCGTGTTTTTCGAGGGCTTTTATTCTATTTATACAACGTCGGAAACACGCGGCAAAAAAATGCGCGCACCGAATTTATTTTTCAATTTTTCTCAGTATATGTGCAACGTTTAAAGCGGACTCTTCAAGCGTCTTTATATCGTCCTGCGAAAGCAGAGAAAGCTTCTTAAGCACATGCTTACACATGTCCGTGCGTATCCCGCGCATAAACGACATTCCTTTTTCAGACAGCCGTATATAGACGGCGCGCCTGTTCGTCTTATCATAAAACCGTTCCAATAATCCCGCGTCGACCAGCGGCGCGACTATCCGCGTCGCCTGCTCTTTCGACGAAGATATGCAAAGCGCGGTCTGCGACATATTCATTTGTCCGTAAGAGATCAGCGCAGTCAAAAGAAGGAATTGTACTTTCGTTATATGGCGCACACGTTCGTCCGTATTTTCATACAGAGCGTCAAAAAAAATGCGCCGGAATACGGGAAACAGCTCAAACACTACCGATATTGCTTCTCTGCTTTCATCGTCATACATATTTTTCACCCCATTCATATGATAAAACCAAGCGCCGTTAAAGTCAAGGTATATATTTGATATTATATAATTATTGACTTTTATCAATTATTGTGTTATGCTTGTTTTAATATATTACGAAAGGAGTCTCCCATGAATCACTACGTTCATCACAAAAGAAAGGACGGGCTGCCCTCTTTAAGAGAAGCCTCTCCCTACAATAAAAAGCTTATCGACTATGCAAATGATCATGCAAAATATTGTCTCGACGCCTCGTCAATAGACACGGAGCTTTATAATAAATACGGCGTAAAACGGGGACTGAGGGACCTTGACGGACAGGGAGTGCTTGCCGGACTTACGACGATATCGTCTATAAAGGCGTTCGACCAAAAGGACGGCGAAAGAGTTCCCTGTGAAGGGGAGCTTCGTTACAGAGGCTACGATATAATCAAGCTTGTTGAAGGCGCGGCGTCCGAAAGGCGCTTCGGATTTGAGGAAACGGCGTATCTCCTGCTTTTCGGTTCCCTTCCGTCTTCACGCGAGCTTTCCAATTTTAAAAATATACTTGCCGTAAGCAGCTCGCTACCCAAAAATTTCACCAGGGACGTTATCATGAAGGCGCCGAGCTACGATATGATGAACTCGCTTGCGCGCAGCGTGCTTACGCTTGCCTCATACGACAAGGATCTTACCGACCCGTCCATTGAAAACGTACTGCGGCAATGTCTCTTTCTTATAAGCGTACTGCCGCGCCTCGCAGTTTACGGATATCACGCCTACAACCATTACGAACGCGGCGAAAGCCTGTATATACATAACCCGCAGCGCAATCTTTCGGCCGCCCAGAACATCCTTCGCATGCTTCGTCCCGATATGCGCTTTTCTGACCTTGAGGCTCACGTGCTCGATCTTTCGCTCATACTCCATATGGAGCACGGCGGCGGCAACAATTCCACCTTCACAACGCACATCGTAAGCTCGGCGGGCTCCGACACATATTCCGTTATGGCTGCGGCGCTGTCCTCATTAAAAGGTCCCAGGCACGGCGGAGCGAATATTAAGGTAGTCCAGATGATGGACGACATAAAGCGTCACGTGCGCGACGTCTCCGATGAGGAAAAGCTTTCACGTTATCTTCTCAGGCTCCTCAGAGGCGAGGCTTTCGACAAAAAGGGGCTCATATACGGTATGGGACACGCCGTATATTCGCTTTCCGACCCGCGCGCCAAGGTGTTTAAGCGCTTTGTAGAGCTTTTGGCCGAGGAAAAGGGCCTTTCGGATGATTTTGCGCTTTACAGCTCAGTGGAACGCCTTGCGCCCAAAATAATAGCCGAGGAGCGAAAGATATATAAAGGCGTAAGCCCCAATGTAGACTTTTACAGCGGATTTGTCTATAACATGATGGGCATACCGTTGGAGCTTTATACGCCTATATTCGCCATGGCGCGCATAGTCGGCTGGAGCGCGCACAGGCTTGAGGAAATAATAAACGCGGGGAAAATAATACGTCCCAACTACATGAGCGTGACCGATGACCGCGAGTATACGCCTATTAACAAAAGAGGCGCCCGCGCCGCTCACGGCGTCGTCTTAAATAAAGATCGCTGATATGCATATAAAAAAGGCGCCCTCTTAGGCGGGCACTCATAAGAAAGTATCAAACGAAAAACCGAAAAGAGGCGCCGTCTGAATATGTTGGCAAAACAGTATACGCCGGTCGTCGGATCATCTCCGATGGCCGGCGTCTCTTTTTTATCGCTTTCTCCCCCAAAATCAGGGCAAAAAAACTTTTAAAAAAGCTTTGATGTAACTATTGACATTACAACAATGGCGTGTTATATTAACATCGTCAGATGAAACTACAGCGGTTACATCAAGAAATCAAAAACAAGTTCAGGAGGAAACTACAATGACTAATATCGAAAAAGCTCTGGCCCTTATCAACTGCTTTGCTACCGGCGATACCGAGACTGCTAAGGGACTTTTGGCTCCCGGTTACATCCAGCACAACCTCGCCTACGGCACCGGCGCCGACGCCTTCGTCGGCAGCGTTGCCTACCTTGGCTCCGCTTCCGTAAAGACCACTGTCAACAATATCCGTGCTTTTGAGGACGGCGACAAGGTGTTCTTACATACCGTATACAATTTCGCGGGTATGGGCGAGCAAGTCGCATTCGACATCTTCCGTTTTGACGCTGACGGTAAGATCGCAGAGCACTGGGACAACCTGACTTCCAAGGCTGATCCGAATCCTTCAGGCCGCACCCAGATCGACAACGTCGCTCCTGTCAAGGATGTCGAAAAAACTGAAGCGAACCGTGAGCTGGTCAAGAACTTCCTGTATGACGTAATGCAGGGCAACGACCCACAGAAAACACCTGACTACTTTGATGGTGATACCTACATCCAGCACAACACCGGCATCGCAGACGGCCTGTCCGGACTTGGCACTGCTCTCGCAGCTCTTGCCGAAGCAGGTATCCAGATGATCTATACTACTGTACATCAGGTGCTGGCGCAGGGCGATTACGTTCTCGCAGTTTCCGAGGGCACTTTAGGCGGCGCTCCCACCTCCTACTATGATCTTTGGAGAGTGGAGAACGGCAAGATCGCCGAGCACTGGGACGTGATGGAGACCATCGCTGCGAAGGATACATGGCAGAATCAGAACGGCAAGTTCTAATGTAACCATTGAAATTACATAAGAAACGTAGTAAAATGGCAGCCGGAGGTGTTTTATATGCAGATATCAAGCAGATTTACAGTCGCCCTGCATATCTTCACCTGTGTGGAAACTTTTAAGAATGAATACAAGGTCACGAGCGATTTCCTTGCGGGAAGCATAGGGACCAATCCGGTCATCATTCGAAAGATCCTTACACAGCTGCAGAACGCGGGACTGATCACGGTCGCCAGAGGCACCGGAGGAATAGAACCCACAAGGGCTTTGTCGGAGATATCCTTTTATGACGTATACCAGGCGATCGAAGCCGTGGAGAACGGAGACCTCTTCCGTTTTCACGAGCATCCGAGCCCTGAGTGTCCCGTAGGCAGGAACATTCACATGCTTCTTGATGAAAAGCTGAAAGCCATCCAGAATGCGATGGAAGAAGAAATGAAGAAGTATACGATCGAGGATCTGCGTTCAGGGATGCAGTGCATCCTGAAAGAAGAAGCCTGACGTATATGGGGCTCCGCAACAGTCCTTTTTTGGGGGCCTTTTTAAGGAAAGGTACAAAAAAATGACGACGGGATCACACATGTGATCCGACAAAAGAACTGCCTGCACTGCGGAAACCGCATGACGTCATGCCCGGTCGGCGCGGCAGAAAAGAGGTAAACCATGAGTGAAGAAAGAACACAAGCAGAACGTCTTGATTACCTCGTAGAGGCATTCAAGGAAGATTCCGGCGAATATAAAGATCTCCAGACGCCGGCAGATACGAACGGCAAGCGCCGTATCCTTCGGTCTCTGATGAACATTCGTATGCCGCGAAAGATGGCTCCGGCCGTTCTTGAGGTCCAGGATGAATATCTGCAGGACCGGATCAGGGAAAACGGTATCGTAACTCTTTCAGAGATCCCCACGATCGCGGATAGGGGCAGTACTCATCCGTTCGCGGATCGTATCTCCGTCTGGCAGGGCGATATCACAAGGCTGGAGGTCGATGCGATCGTGAATGCGGCCAATTCGCAGATGCTTGGATGTTTCGTCCCGATGCATACCTGTATCGATAACTGCATCCATACCTTTGCAGGCATTCAGCTTAGGGCTGAGTGCTATCGTCAGATGAATCAGCTGAGGATCCGTTACGGCAAAGATTATGAGCAGCCGACAGCCGTTCCGATGCTGACGGACGGCTATAATCTTCCGGCAAAGAAAGTGATCCATATCGTCGGCCCGATCGTTCAGTATCAGCTTACTCCAAATCTGGAGAAAGACCTTGCGGACTGTTACCGAAATACGCTTGATATGTGCCTGGAAAACGGGCCAAAAAGCGTGGCCTTCTGCTGCATCTCAACCGGTGTTTTTCACTTCCCGAACAAGAGTGCTGCAGAGATCGCTGTGAAGACTGTGACCGATTGGCTTAGCACACACCCGGAGACTATGGAAAGGGTGATCTTCAATGTTTTCAAGGATGAGGACAAGCAATACTATGAAACAGAATTATTCCGAAATGCCAAACGGCTATCTTGAGACCATACAGAAAGGGATCGCCGGCGTTCGACGTTTCAGCTCCGGCGTCTCACGCGGGATCGGAACACGCCAGGAGAACCTGGGTCGACTGAAAAAAGAAATCGATACTGCCAACGCCATCGTGATCGGCGCGGGAGCCGGCCTCTCTACTGCTGCGGGATTTACCTACAGCGGGGAACGGTTTGAAAAGTATTTCTTCGACTTTGCTGTAACCTTTGGTATCCGGGATATGTACTCCGGCGGGTTCTATCCCTTCCCCGATAACGAGACCCGATGGGCCTGGTGGGCAAGGCATATTTATTTCAATCGTTACAGGGAAGCTCCAAAATCTGTGTATCGGGATCTGTACGAGCTTATAAAAGACAAGGATTACTTTGTCGTCACAACAAACGTGGACCATCAGTTCCAGACAGCCGGTTTTGATAAAAAGCGGCTCTTCTATACCCAGGGCGATTACGGTTTGTTCCAGAGCGTTAATCCCCGGATCCGGAAAACCTACGATAATGAAGATTGGATCATGCGGGCGATGGAAGCGCAGGGGTTTATTAGGAATAAAGACGGCGTCTTTGACGTTCCGGCTGACAGAAATATCTCCATGCGGATCCCGACAGAGCTGATCCCGAAATGCCCTGATGACGGAAGTGACATGACCATGAATCTTCGGTCGGACGACTCTTTCGTAGAGGACGAAGGATGGCATAAAGCTTCTGCGGCATATTCTGATTTCCTGAAAAGGCATGAAGGTCTGCATGTGCTGTTTCTTGAGATCGGGATCGGAGCCAACACCCCTGTCATCGTGAAATATCCATTTTGGCAGATGACAAATGACAACGAGAACGCAGTCTACGCATGCCTGAATTATAATGAAGCCTGCTGCCCGAAGCAGATAGAAAAACGATCGATCGTGATCGATGGAGACAGTGGAAATGTGATCCGACAGCTTATGTAAGTTAATTGAGAAAACGTCGAAAGTCGATTTAAGTGTTTTGCCCGCCGAAAAATTTACGTTTTCGGCGGGTTTTCATCTATGCCTAAAAAACGCCTCTGCCGTATAAAAATACGCCGACGCGCCGTCTTTTAAGTATTAGGACCTCTTTTTTGAAAGTCTTTGACGTGTCAAAAAAAGCACGCTTCTGCGTGCTTTTTTATCTTTACAATCCCCATTTCATGGTTTTAAGCCTTGAGATCGCATCAACGCGCGTTGAAACATCCAGCTTGTTGAATATATTTTTTATATGCGTCTTAACCGTAAAAATACTTATATAGAGCCTGTTCGCTATCTGCTGATTGTTAAGACCCTCGAGCATAAGCCCTATTACCTCTTTTTCGCGGCTCGTAAAGCGGCTGTTGTCGATCGATTCGTCCGCCGTCCGCCTCTGCCCGTGGAGCATACTATGATCCGGCGGCAGCTTCTTTTTGTCCAAAATATTTATATAGATACTCTTTTTAACGTTCTTCTCATATATGGCGGTATCCGCCGAAAGATTGATAATATAATCCTCAAGATCTATTAAGGCGCTGTCGGTAAACTCGTTTATCGGCATTCCTATTTTTTCTTCTATTATATTCAGCATATCGCGGTTTATAAAATATATGTCTTTTTTGTTTGTTATGCGCGAGGCGCAGAACATATATGCGGAGCTGCTGAAAACGATATCGCACGAATCGTCGGCAATGGCGAAGCCGCAGTTTAACGTATCCGTATATCTTTTTATCATATCGACCGTGGTCTGAAGCTCAACATGCTTCTTATAAAGCATGAAGCTGTCGGTGAACGCTCTTGCCGTAAGCTCCAAAAGCTCTATCTCCTTTGGGGTAAAATCAGGCTCGTCCAGCGTCTTGAAAATATTCATAGCATACACGGGGAACTCCGATACTACGGCAGTAGTAATGCTTGCGAAGTAGCCCAGATTATAGCTTGCCATAAGCTGCCCGTAAGACGTCTTTTGATACTCTTCAAGGCTCATGAAGTCGGTCAGCTTAAAAAGACTGTTGCTCTTTGCGGAATGCGCCTTTTTGCTGAACTCCCAAAGGATCGCGTCCTGCTTATAAAACTCCTCCTTGTAGAGCGAAAGCAGATCGGGACTTATCGAATCGCTGTCTATCTCCTGCACGTACCGCGAGCGGTCGTTTTTTTGCGCAAATACGACGTAAGTAGTGCGGCGATAGCCGAAAATCGTATTGAGCGCGCCCAGGGCGTTGCGTATGAACGCCTCGTAATGCTGGTTTATATATCTGTAAAAGCGATTGACTTTCATAACGTCATCGGCAGTAAGAAGCGACAATGGTATTACTCCTCCCCTTTTTTGCATCTAATATACCATGTATGATCATAATACTATCTATTATGATATCACTCTGTTTATATCATTTCAATCATATTTTTATGTAATGCCGCCATTTTTTTCAACAAAAGCATTAAAAAAGCACCGCGCCGAAACGCAATGCTTTTTTGCATGGATCATTTAACGAATTGCTTCATTTTTCCGAAAACATTAAGGGCATTTTTATAAAAGAACTTCTCGTGATGCTCGAAAGGAACGATCTCGGACATTATCTCTATATAACCTTCCATATTTACTAACGGCCAGTCGGTGCCGTACATGAACTTTTCAAAATTGCCTAAGTAGCGCATCCATGTGCGCACATGGTCGGCGTAACCGCCGTATTCTTCAAAAAAGCTCTTTGCGTTTATATTGCCCGCAAGCATGCCCGAAAGATCTATGAATACATTCTCCTTTCGCGCCGCCTGCGTGGCGTCGATTATCCATGGGTTCCCATAATGCGCTATAACGAACGTCGTGTCCGGAAACTCGGCCGCCGCGTCGTCCACTGTAAGCGGGTGCGCATATTTTATCTTCCCTCCCGGCATGGCCGTATCTCCCGTATGCACGACTACCGGCACTTTGTACGCAGCCGCAAGCTCAAAAAACGGCTTGTACATATCATCGTATATATAAGCCTGATGATAGCCCACATATGCCTTGAGGCCTACGCAGCGCGGCGTTTTAAGTATCTTCTCGTACTCATCAAGCACCGTATGCGCGTTTTCTTTGGTAAGTCCGCGCGGATTTATGCCTACGCAGAAGCATGTGAATTCTGGATAATTGTAAGGCTCCGGCTCCATATTCTTATCGAGATTAAAAAGAGTGGGAGCGGCGGGCTCGTCCGAAACCGGAACGTTTCCCATACCTATCCCCATGATTATGCCCAGCCTTTTGAACTCGCGTTCCAAATATGAAAAGCTGTTCTCTCCTCCGGCCGCCTTTGCTATGGCTTCAAAGTATTCGTTTTGGGTGTAATGGATGTGCGCGTCTATTATTCTCATATGCGTCTCCCGTAGTGTTTTTTTATTCGTCAAACAAAGAGCCGCTCTCCCCTTCGGGAAGCGACGTCACGCCCTTTAATTTGCGCTGTATGGCGCGAGTGCGCACTCCCACGAGCTTATCTATCTCATCGTTTGCCGCCAATATCTTCTTCTGGGCCGCAGAAAGCGCTTCTCCGAATTTTTCAAACTCTGTCTTTACGCCGCCCAAAACAGCCCACACCTCGCTTGAATGCTTCTGTATGGCAAGCGTGCGAAAGCCCATCTGAAGGCTGTTTAGAAGCGCCGCCATAGTTGTGGGGCCGGCAATGGTTATCTTATAATCGCGCGAAAGCTTCTCCACCATATCGCGGCGCACAGCCTCGGCGTAAAGCCCCTCGAACGGCAGAAAAAGTATACCGAAATCCGTCGTGTTCGGCGGGTCTATGTATTTGTCGCGTATATCCTTCGCGCACTGTTTTATTCGCAGCTCAAGGGCGCGCGCCGCTTCCGTTACGGCCGCCTGGTCGCCCGCATCGTAAGCGTCAACGAGGCGCGAATAAAGGTCGGCGGGAAATTTTGCGTCTATCGGCAGGTATACGGGCTCGTCTCCGTCGCCCGGCAGCACTATTGCATATTCGACAAAATTCTGGGTGCCCTTTTTCGTCACTACGTTGCTTACATACTGTGAAGGCGAAAGTATCTGCTCAAGTATTGCTCCAAGCTGCAGCTCTCCCAATATGCCGCGTGTTTTCACATTGGAAAGCACCTTTTTAAGGTCCCCCACGCCCGATGCGAGAGTCTGCATCTCCCCGAGCCCCTTGTATACCTCTTCAAGCCGCGCGCTGACAAGCCCGAACGATTGATTTAAGCGTTCGTTCAATGTTTTTTGAAGCTTTTCGTCGACCACCTCGCGCATTGCGTCGAGCTTTTTGTTGTTGTCTTCCTGCATGGCGTTAAGCCTTGTCTCCACCGAGGCGCGTATTCCCTGCAGCTGCTGCTCGTTTTGCGCCGCAAAGCCGTTTAAGCGCTCCTCCATCTGCAAAAGCGAAGCCGAAACATTCCTCAAAAGCGCATTCTGTCCCTCGCGCAGATTGTCCGAAAGCTCCATAAGGCGCTTGTCCTGCACCTCGGATGTGCGCGACTGCACGTCCGTTATTGCCGAACCGAACGACTGCATCATTTTCGACTGTGTTTCTGCGCTTTCAAGCCTTCCCGCGCGAAGCTCGTCCGCCATCAGTCGTTTAAGCTCCGCCGAAAGCTCGTCGTTCTTTCGCTTCTGTCCCATCAGCATATAGATAAGCATAACAACAAGTATGACTAAAAGCGCAAGCGCTATGATAATAAGCATATCAGTCAAAGAATATCCCTCCCCTTTTTATCTGATTATAGCAGATATACATCCAATTTACACCCCAAAACAAAGAAATCCCTTTCATATAAGCTGTCAAAAAAACATATACATTACATAAGTATAAAAGGGGGCAGGCTTATGAAAGATTACATAGAGGAGCGCGTGCTCGAGCTTGCGCGCTATATTACGGAGACAGATTGTACGGTGCGCGCCGCCGCCCGCGCGTTTTGCGTATCAAAATCGACAGTTCATAAGGATATAACGGAAAGGCTTTTTATTATAAACCGCACGCTTTACGGCGAAGTAAAGGCGGTGCTTGAAAAGAACAAGTTGGAGCGTCACATACGCGGCGGAGAAGCCACGCGGGCAAAATACCGCGCGTCAAAATAGAGGGTATATCTTTTTTCACCGATGTGTGTTATATTATTATATAGAATAAAGCACACGGGAGGACATTATGCTCTTTAAAAATATAACGATAATAGACGAAAACCTTGACGTAAGAAAAAACATGTTCGTTCTTATTAAGGACGGACGCATTGCCTACATCGGAAGCACGGCTCCGCTTGATTATGAGGGCGACACATACGACGGCGAAAGAAAGCTCCTTATGAGCGCACTTTTTAACATACACGCCCACTCGCCGATGACGCTGCTTCGCGGATACGGCGAAGGCATGGCGCTTTCCGACTGGCTTTTTACTAAAATATTCCCCTTTGAGGCCAAGATGACGCCGGACGACGTATATCATTCAATGCTCCTCGGCATAGCCGAAATGATGAAATACGGTACTGCCGCTTCAACGGAGATGTATTTTCACACCGATGCGATAGTGCGCGCCGCACAGGAAAGCGGCTTTAAGATAAACATATCGTCGGGCATAACTAGCTTCGACGGAAAGCCTCTTTTTGAAAACGCTAACTTTTTATGCGAAAAGCGCAATTTTGAAACGATCCACAAATCGTGCGGCGGCCGTATTTTAGCCGATTTCTCGATCCACGGCGAATACACCTCAAACCCCGGCATAGTCGGCGATCTGGCCGCATATTTAAAGGGAAAGGACGCGCGCGTTCACATCCACCTTTCCGAGACAAAAAAGGAAGTCGAGGAGTGTAAGGCGCGTCACGGCCTTACGCCTCCCGCCTATTTTGAAAAGCTGGGGCTTTTCAAAATGCCTGTTACGGCGGCGCACTGCGTCGTTCTTGAGGACGGCGACTTTGAGATACTGTCGCGCTGCGGCGTTACGATAGCTCACTGCCCCGTAAGCAACTTAAAGCTTGCAAGCGGCATTGCAGACATACCGCGCGCGCTCAAGACGGGCATAAGCGTAGGGCTGGGCACCGACGGCCCCTCAAGCAATAATGCGCTTGATCTCTTTGCCGATCTGAAGATTTTTTCTCTGCTTCACAAGGGAGTTTCGGGCGACCCCAAGCTTATAGGCGTAAAGGAAGCCTTAAAGAGCGTGACCGAAGTTGGGGCGCGCGCTCAGGGGCGCGCAGACTGCGGCGTATTAAAGGAAGGCGCGCGCGCAGATCTCGTCGTTATAGATCTGGACACGCCGTCCATGCAGCCCGAGCACGATCTTCTTTCCAATATTATATATTCGCTCGACGCGTCATCAATAATCATGACGATGATAGACGGACAGGCAGTATATAAAGACGGCGAGTATAAGACTATAGATACAGAAAAAGTATATTTTGAGGTCGAAAGCTCCAAGAAACGCATTCTTTCCGAGCTGTAAGCGCAGCTTATTTGTGGCTGTTTCCTAAAAAAACATGACATGTTTATCTGTTTTTTGGTGTATTTATACTTGAAAACATTTGTATTAAATGTTATCATATAATTGTATTTTATGTGGTATTCAAGGGATTTTTAAAACAACACTATATTTTTATTATTTATTGGGGGGTAAAAGTAATGACTATCAATGAAGTAACTTTTCCGAGCTTTGACTTAAAGGGCAAGGTAGCCATCGTAACGGGCGGCACGAAGGGCATAGGATATCAGATCGCCGTATCTTTGGCAAAATTCGGCGCTGATGTAGTAGTTGCCGCAAGAAACGCAGACGACTGCAAGCGCGTAAGCGAAGAGATAAGGACTCTCGGCGTTCGCTCGGAGGGCATTCCCACCGACGTTACCGATATGGCAAGACTTCAGAATCTTATCGACAAGACAGTTGAGATAATGGGCAAGCTCGATATCATGGTAGCAAACGCAGGCAGTGCCGTTACCGAGAAGGCCGTTAATATCACGCCCGAGCAGTGGGACAAGGTATTGAACCTCGACCTTAAGGCCGTTTTCTTCTGCGATACCGCAGCCGCAAGGCAGATGATAAAGCAGGGCACCGGCGGCCGCATCATAAACGTGGCTTCCGCAGCAGGCTTAAAGGGCACGAAGCGCATAACTCCTTACAGCGCCGCAAAGGCAGGCGTTGTAAACGTATCGAAGTCGCTTGCGCTTGAGTGGGGCAAATATGATATTACCGTAAACTGCATCTGCCCCGGATACGTTCGCACCGAGATAAACGCAGATCAGCTTGACAATCCGAAGGTACGCGACGCGTTACTCAGCCGCACGGCTTTGAAGCGTTTTGCAAAACTTGAGGAGATCGGCGCGGCAGCAGTATATCTTGCATCCGACATGTCGGGCTATATGACCGGCTCGAACTTCGTTATAGACGGCGGATCTACTGCGGGCTGAGCCCGAATCGCTATTTAAAAACGGATCTTTCGCCCGTTTTTGAAAAATATACACTTTAAAAGGAGATGTCTATATGGATTTCAGACTTGACAGCGAGCACGAAGAACTTGTTGAATTATACCGTCAGTTTGCCGAACAGGAAGTAAAGCCGCTTGCGGCAGAGATCGACAGAACGGAGCGTTTCCCCAGAGAGACCGTTGAAAAGATGGCCGAAATGGGCATGCTCGGTATCCCCTTCCCCGAAGAGTGGGGCGGCGCAGGAATGGACAACCTCTCATATGCTCAGTGCATCGAGGAGATAGCAAAGGTATGCGCTACAACGGCGGTTATCATTTCGGGTCATACTTCTCTTTGCGTTTGGCCGATATACAACTTCGGCACCGAAGAGCAGAAGAAAAAATATCTTCCCGGTCTGTGCTCGGGCAAGCTTCTCGGCGCATTCGGTCTTACCGAGCCCGGAGCAGGCACCGACGCGGCAGGCCAGCTCACTACTGCCGTTGACTGCGGCGACCATTGGCTCGTAAACGGCTCCAAGATATTCATCACGAATGCAGGCGAGGCAGACGTTTACGTTATATTCGCCATGACCGATAAATCTAAGGGCAATAAAGGCATAAGCGCGTTTATCCTTGAAAAGGACACTCCCGGATTCTCCATTGGCAAGCATGAGGAAAAGATGGGTATCCGCGGCTCGGCTACCTGCGAGCTTATTTTTGAAGACGTTAAGCTTCCGAAGGAAAACCTGCTCGGCGAGCTTGGCAAGGGCTTTAAGGTAGCAATGGCTACGCTCGACGGCGGCCGCATAGGTATCGCCGCTCAGGCGCTCGGCATCGCAGAGGGCGCTATAGACGAGACCGTTAAGTACGTTACCGAAAGAGTTCAGTTCGGCAAGCGCATAAGCCAGTTCCAGAACACGCAGTTCGAGCTTGCTCAGATGAAGGCAAACACCGAAGCGGCAAGACTGCTCGTTTACCGTGCGGCTAACGCAAAGGACAACGGCGAGCCCTATTCGCAGTATTCCGCTATGGCAAAGCTTGTTGCCGCAAGAAACGCATCCGACGTAACAAGACGCTGCCTGCAGCTTTTCGGCGGCTACGGCTATACGAGAGAGTATCCCATCGAGCGCATGATGCGCGACGCGAAGATCACGGAGATCTACGAAGGCACGAGCGAAGTTCAGATGATGGTCATCTCCTCGTGGATGGGCGTAAAATAAGCAAAGAACAAAAATATAAAAGGAGCGGTTTTCCGCTCCTTTTTTGTATGCGGATATAAGGATTTTTTCTTGCTTAAAAGCAAGGGAAAACCTTAAAACTCCGTTTTAAGAAATTCATACCCCTGCCGGGGATGCGTACTTTTCACAAAAGCGCTGCTTTTGAAACATTTCTCTTGCTTAGAAGCAAGAGAAGATAACTTGAAAAGGAAGTTGTAGAACACAGTTCTAAAGAAGCGCCGCGCCTCGTGGGATGCGTATGCGCATACCCCTCATCCGTCTGCTTCGCAGACACCTTCCATTCGGGTCCCCCAAAAAATAACCTCATTTTTTTTGGGGGCCCAAGGGGGGAAGGCTTTGGGTGTCGCACGCCCGCCGCGCAGGCCAATAAAGTCTTTAGAACGGAGTTTTAAAAAATTGTCTTGCTTTTCAAGCAAGACAAAGAAAACTTAAAAAGGAGCCTTTGAACCTTGGTTCAAAATACCCACGCCGCGCCTCGCGGCCAAGGCGCCTCATCTCACAGCCGCACCGCTTCGCCCGCGCGAAGCGCCTCTGCGCGTCCCGCGTACTTTTCAAGTATCGGAGAAAGATCAATGGGCATCGTGAGCGGAGGGAACGTATTGTCATAATGATCGAGAAGTATCCTTTTCGGCCTTAGCCGCTCCACCGTTTTCACAGCCGGCGTAAGATTGTCTCTCCATCCGTTATACGGGAGCACCAAAATGTCGCAGTCCGTCGGATAAGTTTCGTCCTCCCGCATATTTAAGCTGCCCATCAGAGATACAGTTTTGCCGCCGCATTCAACAAGGTAAAACACCGTCTCGTCGTTTTCGGGACAAAGACTGTTCTCTTTCAAAATATACGGTATATTTTTCTTGTACGGCGAATTCTTTATATATAACAGTCTGTCGAACGCACCCTTCGCAAGCTGTGCATGACGCCCGTGAAATGCGCGCACAGTAAAGCCTTTTGTCTCTATCGTGTCGCCGTATGATAAAAGTCTCAGTCTCGCCTCCGGCACGCCTTTCTTCCTAAGCGTTTCATGCGGCGTTTTCGTGCAGTATACAAGCGCGTCGGGATTTCTTTCGCACACTTCTGGAATGCTTACTATGTGGTCGAAGTGACCGTGCGTTACGAATATGTCCGTGCATCCGTCAAAGTCCTCTATACCGGTTTTCGTTTCGCTGCCCTCAAGCGGCACGAACGGATCGAAAAGCATGTGTCCCGATGCGTTCCTTATTTCCACCGATGCAGTACCGTGCCATATAAGCTCCATAAGTTTTCCTCCCGAAAATCAGTTTTTATATTAAAATCGCGTGTCCTGTAAACTGCCGCACGGCTTTCATGATCCCTTTATTTTTGTTTTGTTTTCCACCGCGTTCATTTCAGATCCTCCATGATAAGCTTTACCATTTTTGCAACATCGTCCGCGCCAAGTCCGCACGACGGCGCAAGACGCGCTATCTTTTCAATATAGCCTTCTATCGTTTTAAGGTTTTCCTCTCTCAAAAGCTCCACGTTTTTCGGAGCAACAAAGAAGCCCTTTGCAGCCACGGCATAAATAAAGCCCTCTTTTTCCAGCTCGTCGTAAGCGCGCTTCGTCGTAATAACGCTGATGCGCAGATCCTTTGCAAGATTTCGTATCGAGGGAAGCGCCTCGTCCTCTTTAAGACTTCCGTTTATTATGGCCGCCTTTATCTGCGAATATATCTGATCGTATATCGGAAGCGCGCTTTTGTTGTCAATAAAGATGTTCACGTTATCACCCCGTACAGTCCGTATATATACAATATATACAGTTTATGTGTTTTTGTCAATACGCATTTTTATTTTTATGATATACTTAAAAAAAGAGAGGAGGCGCGCATATGAAGCACGAGTCGCACGAGGTCCACAACATACCGCCCGTATATGACGCGCAAAGCCGCATACTTATTTTGGGTTCATTCCCGTCCGTAAAGTCGCGCGAGGAGGGCTTTTTCTACGGACATAAGCAGAACCGCTTCTGGCGTGTAGTCTCGTCCGTATTGGATGAGGGCACGCCGCAGACGATCGAAGAAAAGCGAGATATGCTTATAAGGCGTCATATCGCGCTGTGGGACGTCATAGAAAGCTGCGATATAGCGGGATCTGCCGACTCGCGGATAAGAAACGCAGTCCCGAACGATATATCGCGCATAACGCGCGCCGCCGATATACGCCATATTTATCTTAACGGCGGCGAGGCTTTCCGCATGTTTGAAAGGTTCAATAAAGACATAAAGATCCCCTGCACACGCCTGCCCTCAACAAGTCCCGCAAACGCGGCGTACTCTTTGGAAAGGCTTTTTAGAGAATGGCATGTCATCTGCGAAGATCTGTGAAAAACGAATGCTTTTCGGCATTCAGAGCGAAAGCTGTCATTTGTCGCCCGGCAAACGACCTCTTTCGTATTTGATCCGACTATACTTATATCATCAAGATGACCGAGGAGGTAATGAATATATGTACGGAGCTATTCTTGGAGATATAATAGGCGCTCCCTTTGAGTTCGACAGGAGCAAAAAGACAAAGGTCTTCCCACTGTTTTCCGATAACAGTCATTTTACGGACGATACGGTCATGACGATAGCCGTAGCCGATGCGCTGATGAAAGTGCCGCACGATGCGCCGGATGAGACGATCTGCGATGAGATCATCGATTCAATGCACCGTTGGGGGCAAAAATATCCCCACGCCGGATACGGCGGCCGCTTCAATACCTGGCTTAAAACAAAGAGCCGCAAGCCCTATAACAGCTACGGAAACGGCGCTGCAATGAGAGTGGCCTCTGTAGGATGGCTGTATGATACCATTGAAGAAACGCTGAAAGCCGCACGCCTTACCGCCGCCGTCACACACGATCACCCGGAGGGCATAAAGGGCGCCCAGGCCACGGCAGCCGCGATCTTCCTTGCGCGAAACGGCATGAGCAAGGAAGAGATCAAAAACCACATAATACGGGAATTCGGCTACGACCTTTCCCTTACCTGCGATGAGATCCGCCCCGCCTATCGCCATGTGGAAAGCTGTCAGGAGACGGTCCCCGAAGCTATAACGGCTTTCCTTGAAGGGACCGATTTTGAAGACGTTATAAGAACGGCTGTTTCCCTCGGCGGCGATTGCGATACTCTTACATGTATCGCAGGGAGCATTGCGGAGGCGTTCTATACCGTTGACGACGACTTGGCTTTGGAGTGCAGAAAACGCCTGCCCGGTGACATGCTCTTTGTTCTCGATAGTTTTATGGAAAAAAGGGCGCCAATAACCCCCGCGTTCCACGATGCATTTCTTGACGATAATGAAACTATCGAAAAAGCGATCGCCGCATACTGCGCTGACGAAACTGAAGAAAACTTGTGCGCCGTGCTTGAATCTATCCGCACGCGTATGCATCAGGACGGGCATTTTATCATACCTGCAATCGGATCGGAAGACGGCACACGATTCGCCCTTCGCACAATACATACCGACGACAATGAAGATTGGCCGGCGGCGTTCACATCTCAGGCGGAACATAAGAAAGGACCGCCCTGCCAGATCCTTTCGCACTTTATCGACGTCATGCTTAAGGCCTGCATGGATATGGACAGTCCCGGCCTTATAATAAACCCGTTTGGGCAGTCCTTCATGCTAACACCCGAGCTTATCGACTTTATCCTAAAGGCCGACGGCGACATTGAATACCACATCCCCGACGACGCGATCACACCCGAGCTTTTAGAAGACGGATCTTTTTTAAAAAGAGCCATTGAGATATGTAACCGAAACCGAATAAATTCAAATATGATAAAGCTCACGAAGATCCTTCGTGACAGTCGGGTATGGATCCCCTGTAATGCCGTATTGAGCGAAGCAGACTACGCAGAGTGGGCAAAAACAGTAAGCGATGCAGAGAAAAACGACGGTTTTGACTCGATCTTGGGAAAGGAACTTAAAAATCAAGACAATATCCGCATGAAGCCGGATATCCTTCAAAACGGCGATGAGCTTTTCTTTCCGGTATTCACCTCGGCAATAGAAATGGGAGAATACGGAGAACGCTTCTCTAAAATAGAGACGCATTTTTTGGAGGCCGCAGATCTGGCGCAAAAAAGCGAGGATAACATTGCCGGGATCGTGATAAACGCCTTCTCTGAGCCTTTCATCGTGCCCCGCGATCTGTTTGACATCATTGCACAGACGCCATCGGCCTTCGAAGAGAATAAAGCCGAAAACGAATAATACCGCAGTTTTTCAAATGACCGGCGAAAAAATCTTTATTTGACCGGCGCTGTTAAGAATATGCCCTGTTGTAAGCGCAAAACAAGTTTACAGCAGGGCTTTTCTTATTTTCTGACGACTATCCCGCACGGATCGCAAAGTAATTTGGCACCCTCTTTTGCCCTTTTGGAGCTTTATTTGCATAATTTCAAATTGTTATTCTTTTTTATAAAACACCTTTACAAACGCATACGTCATTTGTTATGATATTAACGAATAGGCGACGTATTTCAGCGTCCGATCAAAAGACGATAAAATCATTACAAAGGGGGTGCGTCTACGTGGGCGATATGCGTGTCATTGCAGTACGCAATACAAAAACTATATATCGTGACGGAGATAAATGCATTAAGGTATTTGTAGGCGATTACAAAAAATCGGAGGTACTCAGCGAGGCGTTTCATTACTCCGTCGTAGAAGACGCCGGCCTTAACGTGCCGAAGGTGCTCGAGGTCGGCACGTTTGAGGGACGCCCCGCCATAACCTACGAATACATAAAAGGTCCAACGCTTGCCCGGCTTATGGCAGAGCAGCCGAAAAAGAAGTATGAATATCTCGATCTTTTCATCGATCTTCAACTCGAGGTCCACAAAAAGACCGCAAAGTCGCTTATAAGCTTAAAAGACTATCTGAGCCTGAGGATACAGATGAGCGATATAGAAGCTACGGCGCGCTATTTCCTTCTTTCAAAGCTTCAGGATATGCCCATATATCACAACATCTGCCACGGCGACTTCAACCCGTCCAATATCATAATATCCGAGGACGGCACGCCTTATATCGTGGACTGGACCGGCGTGACCCAGGGTGATCCTGCATTGGACGCCGCCGAAACTTATCTTTTGTTCTGGCTCGACGGCGATATAAGCGGCGCAAATTATTATCTCGATAACTTTCCTAAAAAAACCGGGGTAGATAAAGACTATATCCAAAAGTGGATGCCCGTCGTCGCGGCCTCGCATTCCGTAGGCTGCAAGGCGGACCAGCGCGAATTTCTCATTGACTGGATAGAGCGAAACGAGTATAAAGAGGATCTTTAGCCTCAAATCAAGAAGCTTTTATGCGCTTAGGCAATCCCTTTTCGGGGATTTCTCGCCGATGTGTGCGCATCGGCGAAAGACTTCAGCGCGCCATATAACCAAACAAAATCAAATGAGGAGGATTATTATGAAGGTGACCGTGTGCATAGGATCGTCATGTCACATAAAAGGTTCAAGGCCGATAGTCGAAACGTTTCAAAAGCTTGTCTCCGAAAACAAGCTCGGAGACAAGCTTGAGCTTGCCGGCACATTCTGCATGAACAAGTGTCAGGAGGGGGTATGCGTTAGTATCGACGATAAGGTCTATTCCGTATCGCCGCAGACTGCCGAATCCTTTTTCAACGAAAACATCAAATCAAAGCTTCAGTGATCCATAATCGAAAACAGAGGCTCATATTTTAAAGGAGTTTGATTTTAATGCCGGATTGCCTCAGACTGAAAAAGTCCAACTGTAAAAACTGCTATAAATGCATAAGACACTGTCCCGTAAAGTCTATACGCTTCTCCGCGGGGCAGGCTCACATCATAGGCGACGAATGCATACTTTGCGGCCATTGCTTCGTCGTGTGTCCTCAGAACGCAAAGGAGATCGTCGATGAAACGGAGAAGGTGCGCGTATTATTAAAAAGCGGCGACCCCGTCGTTGTAAGTCTTGCTCCCTCGTTCGCCGCAAATTATGAGGGCATAGGCATCGAGGCCATGCGCGAAGCGCTTAAAGCGCTCGGATTTTACGACGCCGAGGAAACTGCTCTGGGAGCTACGATAGTTAAGCGCGAATACGACAGAATACTTTCGGAGGATAAGCGCGATATAGTCATTTCGTCGTGCTGTCACAGCATAAATCTGCTCATACAGAAGTATTTCCCGAGCTGTCTTGTTTATCTTGCCGATGTGCTTTCTCCCATGCAGGCACACTGCGTTGATATAAAAAAGCGCATACCGAACGCAAAAACGGTATTCATCGGCCCCTGCGTCGCAAAAAAGGACGAGGCGCAGATATATAAAGATATGGTAGACGCCGTGCTCACTTTCGAGGAGCTTACAAACATGTTCAAAGCTGCCGGTATAGAACCCAAGCGCGAAATAATACATAACGACGAAAGCCTCGCGCGCTTCTTCCCCACTACAGGAGGCATACTCAAAACGATGAAAAAGGAAGCTGCCGGATACTCGTACATGGCGCTCGACGGCGTTGAGAACTGCATATCCGCCCTTAAGGATATCGAAAGGGGCAATATACACAACTGCTTCATAGAGATGTCGGCCTGCGCCGGAAGCTGCATAGGCGGCCCCGTTATGGAGAAGTATCACAAGAGTCCGGTAAGGGATTATGCGTCGATCTCACGCTTTGCGGGAAATAAAGACTTTGATATAGCCCAGCCCCGTACCGAAAGCATAAGAAAGCTGTTTGATCCCATACAGCATAACGCCGCGACGCCCTCCGAGGAAAAGATAACGGAAATATTAAAAGAAATGGGCAAGACTACCCCCGCAATGGAGCTCAACTGCGGCTCTTGCGGGTACAACAGCTGCCGCGAAAAAGCGGTAGCAATATACCAGGGCAAGGCCGAAATATCTATGTGTCTGCCGTTTTTGAAGGATAAGGCGGAGACCTTATCCGATACCATAGTAAACAATACGCCGAACGGCCTCATAGTTTTAAACGACCAGCTCGAGGTGCAGCAGATAAACGCCGCTGCGCTGAAGATAATGAACCTAAACTCCGCTGCCGCCATTTTGGGCGACAATGTAGTAAGGATACTCGACCCGATAGTATTCCTTGAGGTCTTAGAAAGCGGCAAGGGCGTTTACAACGAGCACGTTTATCTTACCGAATACAACCGATATGTGGAGCAGACGGTAGTCCCCGCAGAGGGCGGGCGCATGCTTATCTACATTATGCGCGACGTTACAGATGAGGAAAGCGAAAGAAAAAAGAAAGAAGAAATAAGCCGCCAGACGGTGGAGGTAGCCGACCGGGTAGTTGAAAAACAGATGCGCATAGTGCAGGAGATCGCTTCACTTTTGGGCGAGACCGCAGCCGAAACGAAAATAGCGCTTTCAAAGCTTAAGGAGTCGATAAACGATGAATGATCTTTGCGCCGATATAGGATACAGAAGTATAAACCATATAGGCGAACAGCTCTGCGGCGATCACGTGGATGTTGTGGAAAGCGACGACGGTTCTACCGTAATAGTCCTTGCCGACGGGCTTGGAAGCGGCGTCAAGGCCAGTATTCTCTCAACGCTTACATCAAAGATAATCTCTACGATGATGGCGGCGGGGCTCTCGCTCGAGGAATGTGTGGAAACGATAGCCGCAACTCTGCCTGTATGCTCAGTACGCGGAGTCGCCTATTCAACTTTTACGATAATACATTTAAGGAACAACGAATACGCCGAGCTTATACAATACGACAATCCTCAGATCATAATGATACGCGACAATAAGGCTTACGATTATCCGAAAACAACGATGAATATCGGCGGCAAGACCATATACAAGTCAACGATAAGGCTCAGAGAAAACGACGTTTTCATCGCCATGAGCGACGGATGCCCCCATGCCGGCATCGGAAAAGCGTATAATTTCGGCTGGAAGATAGAAGATATATCCGACTTTATGGAAGTCATGGTAATGTCTAATTATACGGCGAAAACGCTTTCCACCATTCTTGTCGATGAAGTTAACAAGCTCTACGGCAGCGAGCCTGGCGACGACGCCACAGCCTGTGTCGTGCGTATAAGAAAGCGCGTGCCCATGAACATACTGTTCGGCCCGCCGAGAAACCCCGACGACGCGAACCGAATGATGAGTCTGTTCTTCTCAAAGCGCGGCAAACACATAATCTGCGGCGGCACCACCTCGTCAATAGCCGCCAAATGGCTGAAAAAACCGCTTGTCGCAAGCCTTGAATACAACCCCGGCTCCGACGTGCCGCCGACAGCGTCCATAGAAGGCGTCGATCTTGTTACGGAGGGGGTAATTACGGTAAATAAGGTCGTTGAGTATGCTAAAGACTACGTAAACGACAACAAGGATTATGCCAAATGGAGCTTTAAGAGAGACGGCGCGTCTCAGATATGCAGTCTTTTGTTTGAAGAGGCTACCGATATAAATTTCTACGTTGGGCGCGCGATAAATCCTGCGCATCAGAACCCCGATCTGCCTATCAATTTCAATATAAAGATGAATCTTGTCGAGGAGCTTTCCGAAGCTCTGAAAAAGATGGGCAAGCGTATAAAAGTAAGCTATTTTTAAAGGAGTGTTAAGAGCAGATGAGAAAATTTGATACAAAAGTACAGCATCTTAAATACAAAGTCCTGCGCGAGGTGGCAAGATTTGCATGGCAGGACAGTCTGCTTGAAAATATACTGCGTATACCTGAGATAATAGTGCCCGGCAAAATACCCACTATGCGCTGCTGCGTTTATAAAGAGAGGGCCATACTTACCGAGCGCGTAAAGCTTGCAATGGGCGGCAATATAGACAATCACAATGTGATAGAAGTCATAGACATCGCGTGCGACGAATGTCCGGCGGCGGGATATGACGTTACCGACTCGTGCCGCGGCTGTCTTGCGCATCGCTGCGAGGACGTATGTCCGAGAGGCGCAATATCGTTCGACCACAATTACGTTGCGCACATCGATAAATCAAAGTGCATCGAATGCGGCCGCTGCGCGAAAGTATGCCCGTACAACGCCATCGCGAACAGGAAACGTCCCTGTCAGGCGGCGTGCAAAATAAAGGCGATATCGATAAACAGCGACGGCGTGGCGAAGATAGACGATGAAAAGTGTATATCGTGCGGTGCGTGCGTATATCAGTGTCCGTTCGGCGCGATCACCGATAAGTCGTATATTTTAAACGTTATAGACCTTATTAAAAACAGCGAGAACAACACAAAATACAAGGTGTTCGCCGTTGTTGCTCCGTCCATATCGAGCCAGTTTACATATGCAAAGCTCGGTCAGGTCATCTCGGGCTTAAAGGAGCTTGGATTCTTCACGGTGGTGGAGGCGGCGCTGGGAGCGGACATGGTGGCATATGCCGAGGCAAAGGAGCTTTATGAAAAGGGCTTTCTTACAAGCTCGTGCTGCCCCGCGTTCGTATCGTATATAAACTCCGCCTTCCCGTCATTAAAGGAGCACATATCGCATAATCTCTCGCCTATGGCTTCCATAGCGAAATATATAAAGGATACGCATGAAAACGTAAAAGTAGTGTTCATAGGCCCCTGCACCGCGAAAAAGGCAGAAGTGCGCCTTAAAAAAGTGCGCCCCTACGTCGATTCCGCGCTCACGTTCGAGGAGCTTCAGGCGTTGTTCGACAGCCGCGACATAGATATAACGACGCTGCCAGAGGACGTGCTCGACAACGCGTCATACTACGGCAGGATATTTGCGCGAAGCGGCGGACTTACCGACGCGGTGGCGCAGGGCTTAAAGGAGCACGGCATAACCGATTTCGAGCTTAATGCCTGCACCTGCGACGGCATTGAGGAGTGTAAGACGGCGCTGCTTCGTAAGAGCAAGGGCGCGCTCCCCGCAAACTTCATCGAGGGCATGGCCTGCGAGGGCGGCTGCATCGGCGGCGCCGGATGCCTCACTCACGGCGAAAAGAACCGCGCCCAGGTGGATAAATACGGCAAGGAAGCGTTGGAGAAGACGATAAGCGACGCAATATCGCTTTTGAAGTAGTGGAGGCTTTTATCGCAGTTAACGGACATATTTGTGAAAAACGGAGGAGCGACGTCATACTCCTCCGTTTTGGGTCTGTCCCAAAGAAGCGTATAGCGGTTCTGTTAAAACCCCGCTTTAAATACGTTTCTTTTTTATTTTCGCCTATTCTGTTAGACGCAAAAGCAGCCCCAAGACCTGCTTTGGGACTGCTTTTTTCTTGCGGTCTATTATACCATACCAAGAACCGTCAGGGAACTACAAGCATCTGCCTTCGCTGTACCCAAGCCATACAGCCCGCCGCGTATTACAGCGATTCGGTAAAGATCTTGGCGATATCCTTCTCATCAAGCGGTACCCACGCGTTATGAAGGCCCTCGTTTACCGCTACGTGATGCGCCATCTCGCCTATACGGCTTTCGTCGATGCCGATCTCTTTTAAATGCATCGGTATGCCAAGCGATTCAAAGAAGCGGTAAGTTTCTTCGATCGCCCTGTTCGCTATATCGTACTTGTCGAGGCTTTCGTCTATTCCGAATACGTTCACGCCGTATTTTACGAATCGGTCGAGCGTCTTATCGCAAAGAACGTGCTTCATCCATCTCGGCGTAAGTATAGCAAGCCCTACTCCGTGCGTGACGTCGTAATATGCGGAAAGCGCGTGCTCCATTGCGTGGCACGGCCATCCGGCAAAGCTGCATCCGAGAGAATATATGCCGTTGCATCCGTAGGTGCAGGCTATCATCATCTCCGCTCTCGCCGTATAATCCTCGGGATCTTCAATGCACTTTTTACCGTTCACCATAAGGCTCTTTAAGCCCGCCTCCATGAAGCCGTCGTTTAGAAGCGTCGACTCGGCGCAGAAATACTGCTCCATTATATGGTTCATCGCGTCGGCGCAGCCCGCCGCCGTCTGCGTCTTCGGTACGGTGAACGTGTACGTCGGGTCAAGGATCGAGCAGACCGGGAATAAAAGCGGATCCATATACCCTATCTTGTCGTTCGTCTCCGTTCTTGATATAACGCCTCCGCAGTCGTATTCGCTGCCGGTCGCGGCAAGCGTGATGATATCTACGACGGGCAGAGCCGCCTGCGCCTTCACCTTATACGAGATAAGATCCCACACGTCGCCGTCGTATTTTGCCCCGACGGAGATCGCTTTCGAACAGTCAAGCACGCTTCCGCCGCCTACTGCGAGGATCGCGTCAATATTCTGCTCCTTACATATCTTCACGCCGTCAAGAACGCTCGGGTCGTACTTCGGATTCGGCTGTATGCCGGAAAGCTCGTAGATCTCAAAATCCGACAAAAGCTCTTTCACCTTGTCGTAAAGACCCATCTTTTTTATGCTGCCTCCGCCGTAAGTCAACAGCACTTTTTTACCCAAAGCGCCGATGACCTCGGGCAGCTTTTCTATAGAATCCCTTCCGAAAATAAGCCTCGTGGGCGTCATATAATCAAAATTCTGCATACTTTTCTCCTTATCGTTCTCTTATTACCTATTTCCCGCATATTATCCTTACCGAAAACGGCGCGGTACACGCCGCGCCGTTTTTCCGTTCAATTATCAAAGCTCTCCCGCAGGGATATACGCAAGCATCTCGAGCGGGAAGTTTATCACGGCATCCGCATCCCGGATCTCATCGGCGCTTCCGTATCCGTAGGCGCAGCCTATCGAATAAAGGCCGTACTTCTTCGCGATCTCTATATCGTTCGCCCTGTCGCCCACGACGATGAAATTGCCCGTGTACTTCTTCGCGATCTCGGGGAATATCTCCGTCTTCGGCTTAAAGCCAAACGATTCGGTGCAGTACATGTCGTAAAAGTATCTGTCAAGCCCGAAGGCCTTCGTGTGCGCGTCCATGTAATACTGCTTGCAGTTGCTTAAAAATATAAGCGTATGTCCGTGCTCTCTTAACGTGTCGAGTATTTCAAGCGCGTGTCTGTAAAGCTTTGCGCGTCCCGCCTCTATCTCCTCGCGCATCGTCTGACCGACTATCTCGCTGCAGTGTGCGCGCACGTCTTCGGGAAGCTCGGGCATGAACATCTCCCACATCACGCGGGCGTTGTAGCCTATCCAGCCGCGTATCTCCTCATCGGTAAATTCGCGCATCTTCGCATAGCCGTTCGCCACAAGCCAGTCGTAAGCTTTTAAAAAGGCCGGCTTATATATATGAAGCGTCTCGTGCAGCGTTCCGTCGTAATCGAAAATAATATTCATATCGTCTTATTTATCCATTTCTCTTAAAAGATTTACCATCTCAATAGCGCCTACAGCACAGTCGAAGCCCTTGTTTCCGGCCTTCGTGCCCGCGCGCTCTATCGCCTGCTCTATATTCTCGGTCGTAAGCACGCCGAACATAACGGGAACGCCCGTCTGAAGCGATACGTTGGCTATGCCCTTCGATACCTCGCTGCAAACGTAGTCGTAATGCGTCGTCGAGCCGCGGATAACGGCGCCCAGCGCGATTACTGCGTCGTATTTGCCGCTTTTGGCCATCTTCTGCGCCGCGAGCGGTATCTCGAACGCGCCCGGTACCCACGCAACGCTTATATCGTCCTCCGATATGTCGTGACGCTTGAGCGCGTCAAGCGCGCCGCCCAAAAGCTTAGATACGATAAATTCGTTGAACCTTGCCGCAACTATGCCTATTTTTATATCGCCGGATACTATTTTTCCTTCAAAAACTCTCATGATAAGTCCTCCCCTTTATATAAATTGTTTATATTCTTAATAGTCGAGCATATGGCCCATTTTTTCCTGCTTCGTCTTAAGATAGAACTCGTCGTACTTCGTAAGCTCCATCTGGATCGGCACACGCTCGATTATCTCTATGCCAAAATCTGCGAGTCCCTCTATTTTCTTGGGATTATTCGTTAAAAGGCGCATCGTCTTAACACCCAGGTCGCGAAGTATCTGCGAGCCGATGTAGTACTCTCTAAGGTCGCTTTTAAAGCCGAGAGCGATATTAGCCTCTACGGTGTCCATGCCTCTGTCCTGAAGCTCGTATGCCCGCAGTTTGTTTATAAGGCCGATGCCGCGTCCCTCCTGACGCATATAGAGAAGCACGCCGCGTCCCTCTTTTTCCACCTGCATCATTGCGGAGGCGAACTGCTGGCCGCAGTCGCAGCGCATCGAGCCGAAAGCGTCGCCCGTCAGGCACTCCGAATGCACGCGGCAGAGAATGTCCTTTCCGTCGCCTATATCGCCCTTTACCAAAGCGACGTGATGCTCGCCGTTAAGCTTGTTCACGTAGCCGTAAGCCACGAAGTTTCCGTATTTCGTAGGCATGCGCGTCTTTGCCACGCATTCAACGAGCTTGTCGTTTACCTTGCGGTAACGCTGAAGCTCTTTTATCGTTATCATTTTAAGGTCGAACTTCTTAGCCATCTCGATAAGCTCGCTCGTGCGCATCATCGTGCCGTCGTCGCGCATTATCTCACAGCAGAGCCCGCATTCTTTAAGGCCCGCTATACGCATGAGGTCAACGGTCGCCTCCGTATGGCCGTTTCTTTCCAAAACGCCGTTTCTCTTTGCAAGAAGCGGGAACATATGTCCGGGGCGTCTGAAATGCTCGGGGCGCGCGTCGTCCTCAACGCACTTCATCGCCGTTATCGAACGCTCCGCAGCCGAGATGCCGGTAGTCGTATCTATATGGTCTATTGATACGGTGAACGCCGTTTCGTGATTGTCTGTGTTGTGCGTGACCATCTGCGGTATCTGAAGCTTTTTTACAAGCGACTCGCCCATCGGCATACAGATAAGGCCCTTTGCGTGAGTGGCCATGAAATTTACGTTGGCCGTCGTGGCAAACTGTGCCGCGCAGATGAGGTCGCCCTCGTTCTCTCTGTCCTCGTCGTCGGTCACTAAAATTATCTTGCCCTGCCTTAGATCCTCGCAGGCTTCTTCTATCGTGCTGAATCTGAACATGATCATTTCCTCCTTTTATCAAAAACCGTATTTCATTAAAAATTCTTTCGTTATTTTACCGCTTTGCTCCTTTTTATCCCCATCGGGGAATAAGATAAGGCGCTCAACGTATTTTCCTATGATATCGCATTCAAGATTTACTACGTCGCCCGCGTGCTTTAAGGAAAGCGTTGTCATTTTTGCCGTATGCGGTATTACGGATACGGCAAAATCGTCAAAGCTCACTCTCGCCACGGTAAGGCTTATGCCGTCTATCGCTATAGAGCCCTTTTCTACGATATAGCGCATGATCGCGCGGTCGGCCTTTATCGTATACCAAACGGCGTTGTCGTCGGCTTTCGTCTCCTTTATAACGCCCGTGCCGTCTATATGTCCCGATACGATATGTCCGCCAAATCTTCCCTCGGCGCTCATCGCGCGTTCTAAGTTTACTGGACTTCCCACTTTAAGCGAACCGAGAGAGCTGCGGCTCAAAGTTTCGCTCATAACGTCGGCCGTGAACATCTTGTCCCCAAACGAAGTGACGGTGAGGCACACTCCGTTTACCGCGATGGAATCGCCCAGCGAAACGTCGCTGAATATTTTGTCTCCCGCTATCGTAAGTATCGAAGAACGCGCTCCGCGCTTTATCGCGGCGACTCTGCCCGTTTCTTCGACAATGCCGGTAAACATCAGCCGCCTACCTCCCATCTTATCAGAATATCGCCGCCGATAAGCTCCGCTTCAGGCCTGCCGAGCACGAGTGCGTCGGACAGGCGCTCGATCCCTGCGCCGCCCACAGGCGTCTTTGCATCCCTGCCGCCCACCATTTTGGGCGCGATGAACGCGGCGACTTCATTTATTATGCCCTCTTTTACGGCAGAGCCCGCAAGCTCGGCCCCGCCCTCTATCATTACGCTGTCTATCTTTTTTTCTCCGAGCCGCATCATAAGCGCCTTTAAGTCGGTATAGCCGTTTTTTTCGCCCGCCGCTATTATCTCGCAGCCCGCGTCGATATACGGCTTATAACGCTCTTCGTCAGCGCAGGCAGTCGCTATGATCGTGGGTATATCCCGCGCAGTTTTGACTATTTTCGAGTCGAGCGGCGTGCGAAGGCGCGTATCGCATATGACGCGCACGGGGTCTCGCCCGCCCTCTATGCGGCAGTTTAACATCGGGTCGTCGGCAATGACCGTGCCCACGCCCGCCATTATTGCGGCGTACCGTCCGCGCATGGCGTGAGCGCGCCTGCGCGAGTCCTCGCCTGATATCCACTGCGACTCTCCCGTGACCGTAGCAATCTTTCCGTCGGCCGTCATGGCGTATTTTAAAACGACGTAAGGTGTTTTTGTCGATATATAGTGAAAAAATACTCTGTTCGCGGCGTCGCATTGCTCTTTAAGAACGCCCGTCTCGACCTCTATTTTATGCTCTCTCAAAATTTTTACGCCCTTGCCCGCAACGAGCGGGTTAGGGTCCATCGAGCCCACGACTACGCGCGAGAAGCCCTGCTCGATAATGGCCTCGGTACACGGCGGCGTTTTGCCGTAGTGACAGCACGGCTCAAGCGTCACGTATATCGTCGCGCCGCGCATATCCTCGCGGCAGTTCGCAATGGCGTTGCGTTCGGCGTGAAGCTCTCCGTATTTTTCATGCCAGCCCTCGCCTATTATCCGACCGTCCTTCACTATCACGGCGCCGACTATCGGGTTCGGGTTCGTCCGTCCCAGTCCGCGTTTCGCAAGCTCTAGCGCACGTCGCATATATTCTTCATCCATAAGCGAAATCACTTCCTTAAAATAAATGCCGAAAAAATAAAACGCCCGAAGATGACGTTCGGGCGTTTTGGGGGCAAAAGATACGCGCGCCTTAAATAAAAAGCTCCGGAAAAACTCCGGAGCATAATTTCAAAAAGACGCAAATGCATAAAGCTTTCATCTTCTTCCATCCAGACTTTACTGTCGGCTTCGGAGTTTCACCGAATCATGCCTTGCGGCTCGTGGGCTGTACCACCGGTCGGGACTTTCACCCTGCCCTGAAGATCACTCTTTTGTGTAGATTATAACGCGGACGCGCGCATATGTCAATACTATCTTTTCGGTTATGGCGTTTTTATCGCTTCACGCGCAGCGCGCGCATGGAATTTAGGATGGCGATAACAGCCACGCCCACGTCCGCAAAGACCGCCGCCCACATATCGACAGCGCCGAGCGCGCCCAAAAGAAGCACCGCACCCTTTACGATAAGCGCAAACGCGACGTTGCCTCTGACTATATTCATCGTGCGCCGCGCCGTCCTTACTGCGTCCGCGATGCGTGCTGGGTCGTCGTCCATTACGACTATATCGGCCGCCTCTATCGCCGCGTCGGAACCGAAGGCCCCCATAGCTATGCCCACGTCGGCGCACGCAAGCACCGGCGCGTCGTTTATGCCGTCGCCCGTATAGACTACGCCTTTTCGGCCGGCGGCTTTAAGCTGTTCCACACGGCTGACCTTGTCCTCGGGCAAAAGCTCGCTGTAAGTCTCGTCTATGCCGAGCGCCGCAGCCGTCCTTTCTGCAGAAGCGCGGACGTCGCCCGTAAGCATTACGGTAAGCTTTGCCCCCGCGCGTTTGAGCGCGGCTATCATATCGGCCGCACCGGGCTTAATCTCGTCCGAAAGCAGGATATATCCCGCATATTCGCCGTCTGCGGCGACGTATATTATCGTGCCGCTTTCCTCTGCGCGTCGGGCGTTTATGCCGTATTTCTCCATAAGGGCGAAGTTGCCCAAAAGCACGCAGGTCCCCGCTACGCGCGCAAAAACGCCCATGCCCGAAAGCTCGCGCATATCGGAAACGAGGCTTTCATCCACCTCGCCGCGGTAAGCCGCCTTTATCGAAACGGCGGCGGGATGATTCGAGTAATATTCGCCGAAGGCCGCAAGTCTTAAGATCTCGCTTTTCGAAAGCGAAGCCTCGTATATTTTTTTGACTTCGAACGCGCCCTTTGTAAGCGTCCCCGTCTTGTCGAAAACGAACGTATCGGCGCGCGCGAGCGTTTCGAGATGATTTCCGCCTTTTACGAGCACGCCTATGCGAGACGCGCCGCCTATGCCGCAGAAAAATCCGAGCGGCACGGAGATAACGAGCGCGCACGGGCACGATACGACAAGAAACAAGAGCGCCCTGTATATCCAGTCGGAAAACGGATGACCCGCAATGAAAAGCGGCGGCACGACGGCGAGCACTGCGGCGCCCGCGACGACTGCCGGAGTATATACGCGCGAAAAGCGCGTGATGAATTTCTCGTGGCGCGCCTTTTTCTCAAGCGAATCCTCAACGAGCTCAAGTATCCTTGACACCGTCGAATCGGCGTATTCCTTCGTTATCCTTGCCGTAAGCACACTGCCCGTATTCACGCATCCGCTTAAAAGCTCCGAACCGGGGAACACCTCGCGCGGCACGGACTCGCCCGTAAGCGCGGACGCGTCCAAAAATCCCGTGCCCTCGGTCACGACGCCGTCGAGCGGCACACGCTCCCAAGGCATTATCACCATGATATCGCCAACGGCGGCGTCATACGGATCGAGCTTTTTTACGCCGTCTTCAGTCTTTACATTAACGTATTCGGGGCGAAGCTCCATAAGGGAGGATATCGAGCGCCTCGAACGCTCTACGGCGTGATCCTGGAATATCTCTCCGATCTGATAAAATATCATAACGGCCGCGCCTTCCGGGTATTCGCCCACGAAAAACGCGCCTATCGTCGCTATCGCCATAAGAAAGTTCTCATCGAACACCTGCCCGTGCGAAATATTCCTTGCGGCCTTGTAAAGCACGTCGTATCCTGCCGTAATATACGACGCGATGAAAATAAAAAGCCTTACATATCCCGCATCTTTAGTTATAAAAAAGGCCGCAGCAAATACAACGACGGCTGCGGCTATTCTGACAATACGTTTTTTCATTGTGCACCTCTCGGCTCTCGGCCTATATGCGCTTTATTACTACGTCCGGATCTACTCTTTTTATTATCCTTTCCGCTTCGGCCAAAACCTCGTCCATTGCTCCGTCCTCGGTCACGAGCGTCATTTTCGCCGTCATAAAGCTTATGTTCACGTCGCTTACCTTACTAAGCTTCGATATCGCGTGCTCCATTTTTGCCGCGCAGTTCGCGCAGTCAAGTCCCACAAGTCTGTACGCTCTTTTCATGGCGGTCTCCTTTACAATACGTTTTTACGATTGAATGATTGAACGATTGTTCAACTGTTTAATCGTATTATACTCCTCGAATAAGCGATTGTCAAGGGTTTTTGGGGCAGATCAAAGAAAAAAAGCAAAGCATATTTTTTGCTTTGCTTTTATAAGTTATGACCTATCCGTGCCTTATGTGCTCGCGCGCCATCTCGACTATGTCCCTTACGTGCGCGTCGTCGTGCGAATAAAATACGTTCTTGCCCTCGCGGCGCGATTTTACCATCTTCGCCTGCTTCAGCGTGTTGAGCTGATGGGAAACGGCAGATTTCGTCATACCGAGCGTTGCGGCAATATCGCAGGTGCAAAGCTCAGCAGAATCAAGCGCCCACATTATACGCATTCTAGTCGGATCGGACAGAAGCTTGAAAAGATATGCTATGCCCTCAAGCTCTCCGTCGCCGAGCATCGATCCTCTTGCAAGCCTTACGGCGTCCTCGTGGACTATATTGCAGTCGCACAGGTCGGCTTTTTCCTTCATCGTGATCACCTCCGCACGGGTATATATTGATTATAATGAATCGCCGACGCGATTGTCAAGCGCGTGCCGCCCAAAGCCTTCCCCCGCCTTGCGTGAGAGGCGTATGCGCGCACATCTTACGCGAAAGGCGTGTTTTTTCGCGAAAGATACGCGAAAAAACATATATATTCCGTTCATAACTGCCTTATTTAGCACATAATGTATTGACAAGGCAATATAAACAGAGTATTATTATTTTAATTAGTTTATCTAACTAATCATCATGTGGGAGGATAGAGATGGACAGTTTTTCGGATGCGCTCAATCAGGCGATAACCGAAACATACAATAACGTGATGCGCGTAGAGTCGGAGGCGCTTAAACGCTCCGGCCGTATACACCTCTCGATAAACGAAATGCACCTTATCGAATGCGTGGGCAAGAATAAGGAAGGCTGCACTTTAAGCGGGATCGCAGACGGGCTCAATATCGCGCGCTCCTCGGCTACCGTTGCCGTGAACAAACTTGCGAAAAAGGGTTACGTCGAAAAGATAGCTTCTCCTTCGGACGGCCGCGCCGTAAAGGTGCTTTTGACGCGCGAAGGAAAAAAGATCTACGCATACCACCGTTACTATCATCGCCATATGGTGCGCGAGCTCACTAAGGATCTAAGCGACGAGGAAAAAGTCATACTTCTCTCCGCCGCAAAAAAACTTAATGAATTTTTTAAACAAAGTATAGGAGAGTTTTGAGCATGAGTTTTAAAATACTCGGGACCGGAAGATTTATTCCGCCCAAAATCGTTACAAACGACGATTTAACAAAGATCATGGATACCTCCGACGAATGGATCGTCGAGCGCACAGGAATACACGAACGCCACGTCTGCACCGAGGAGACCACGGTCGATATGGCTGTGGAAGCGGCAAAGAACGCTCTTGAGAACGCTGGCGTCGATCCGTCCGAGCTTGACATGATACTTTTCACGACCTCAAGCGGCGACTATACCACTCCGGCTAACGCCTGCCTCGTACAGGCGCGCATCGGTGCGACCTGCCCCGCTATGGACATAGTTTCGGGCTGCCCCGCATTCCTTTTTATGCTGGACTGCGCCGACGGATACTTTGCGCGGGGCCGAGTTAAAAAAATGCTCTGCATAAGCGCCGAACGTATGTCGAGAGTTCTTGACTGGGACGACAGAAGCACCGCCGTTATCTTCGGCGACGGCGCAGGCGCAGTAGTCTTGGGCGAGGGCGACAATTATCTTACATCGCGTCTTTATGTAAAGGGCAGCACCGCCATCCAGATACCCAACTACGACGGCAAATCTCCGTTCTACACCAGCCATGCGGAAACGCCGTGGGTACATATGCAGGGTCAGGAGACCTTCAGATTCGCCGTTACAAGAATGGTAAAGGACATTCACGGCGTGCTTAAGGATACGGGCCTTACTATGGATGATATACGCCACATTCTCCCCCATCAGGCCAATTTAAGGATCATCGAGGCGGCGAAAAAGCGTCTCAAGGCAAGAGACGGCCTCTTATATGTAAACATTGACCGCTACGGCAATACCTCGTCGGCCACGATACCTATCTCGCTTGACGAGCTGAACCGCTCCGGTCAGATAAACGAGGGCGATTATCTCGTATTCTCGACCTTCGGCGCAGGCCTTTCGAGCGCCGCATGCGTCATTCGCTGGTAAAAGCATAACACCGTCCCCAGGGCGGCAATATAAATAAACAATATATTATTAAATTTTTGGAGGAACATATCATGGTACTTGAAAAAATCAAAGCTTTACTTGCAGATTATACTGACGTTGACGTTGAGAGCATAACTCTCGAGACCGCATTTGCAGACCTTGGCATCGACTCTCTCTCCGTTGTTGAGATGGTAATGGAACTTGAAGACGACTTGGGCGTTGAGCTTGAGCTTGAAGAAAAGGTCAATACCGTAGGTGATTTCGTAAAGTTCGTAGAGTCGAAAATGGCATAAAGGCGGGATAAAAATGATAAATACCCCCATATGCAGCCTTCTCGGTATAAAATACCCCATTTTTCAGGGTGGTATGGCATGGATAGCCGACGGCAAGCTTGCCGCAGCCGTATCCAACGGAGGAGGACTCGGCATTATCTCCGCCATGAACGCGAACGCCGAATATCTGCGCGAACAGATAAATATCGCGCGTTCCCTTACCGACAAACCGTTCGGCGTAAATATCATGCTTATGAGCCCGTTTGTTGACGAGGTGGCGAAGGTCGTAGCCGAGGAAAAGGTCGCAGTTGTGACCACAGGCGCGGGAAATCCCGCAAAGTATATGAAAACGTGGCAGGCGGCAGGCATCAAGGTGATACCTGTCGTCGCCTCCACCGCATTGGCAAAGCTTATGACGCGCGCAGGCGCATCGGCTATAATAGCCGAAGGCGGCGAATCGGGCGGTCATGTGGGCGAGATAACAACGATGGCTCTCGTGCCCCAGGTGTGCGACGTTACCGAGCTTCCTGTTATAGCGGCCGGCGGCATAGCCGACGGACGCGGCGTTGCGGCTGCCTTCATGCTGGGCGCGTCGGGCGTACAGCTTGGCACCCGCTTCCTTCTTGCTAACGAATGCGGCGTACATCAGACTTATAAAAATAAAATACTTAAGGCCAAGGACATCGACACCATGACTACAGGCAAGCGTCTGGGGCATCCCGTAAGAAGCTTAAAGACGCCGTTTTCGCGCGCGTACTTGAGAGCGGAATACGACAGCGCCGTATCTGACGATGAGCTTGAAAAAATGGGCGCGGGAGCGTTAAGGCTTGCAGCGGTTGAGGGCGACGAAAAACGCGGCTGCTTCTTAGCCGGTCAAATTGCCGGTATGTGCGACCGTGAACAGCCCGCCGCCGAAATAATAAAGGAAATATTCGACGAGGCCGAAAACGTATTGAACGGAGCTTCAAAATGGGTAAAATAGCTTTTGTATTTTCGGGACAGGGCGCGCAAAAGCCCGGCATGGGACTTGAGCTTTATGAAAAAAGCGCCGCTGCGCGCGAAGTTTTCGATATGGCCGAGCGCATTCGCCCCGGCACCAAGGAGCAGTGCTTTTCGGGCACTAAGGAAGAGCTTTTAAAGACGGTGAATACTCAGCCCTGCCTTTACGCCGTTGATCTTGCGGCGGCTGCCGCTTTAAAGGAAGCCGGTATAAATGCGGATATGGCGGCCGGCTTCTCCCTGGGCGAGGTGGCTGCGGCGGCCTTTTCGGGCGTATACTCCTACGAGGACGGCTTTAAGCTTGTAATAAAGCGCGGCGAATATATGCAGGACAGCGCCGACAAGACGGACGCTGCAATGGGTGCTGTTCTAAAGCTTGACTTTTTGGCAGTTGAAAAGCTGTGCGAGGGCTTTAAGGCAGTATATCCCGTAAACTATAACTGTCCCGGTCAGCTTGTCGTTGCCGGCGACAGATCGGAGCTTGCCGACTTTAAGGCGGCCGTAAAGGCAGCCGGCGGCAGATTCATGCCCATAGCCGTTGGCGGCGGCTTCCACTCCCCGTTTATGGCTGAGGCTGCCGTAAAATATGCGGCCGAGCTTGAAAAAATGAGCTTTGAGGCTCCGGCGATCCCGCTCTACGCAAATTACAACGCGCTCCCTTACGGCGACGCGAAAACACTTCTGTCATTACAGATAGAAAACCCCGTGCGTTGGCAGGAAAGCGTGGAAAATATGATAAAAGACGGCGCAGACACCTTTATCGAGGTGGGCTGCGGCGCGACCCTTACAGGTCTTATTTCAAAAATATCGTCAAACGTGCGCACCTTCAACGTAAACGACGGCGCTACGCTTAACGATACCATAAAGGAAGTAAAATAATGCTTACAGACAGAACTGCAATAGTAACGGGCGGCTCGCGCGGTATAGGCCGCGCCATCGCAGTGGAACTTGCCAAGAACGGCGCCAATGTAGCGATAGTTTACGCAGGCAACGAGGCTGCGGCAAACGAGACTGTGGAAATGATACGCGCTCTCGGACGCGAGGCTAAAAGCTATAAGTGCAATGTGGCCGACTTCTCGGCTGTAAAGGACACGGTCGCCGCCATAACGAAGGAGATGGGCGTGCCCTACATCCTTGTAAACAACGCGGGCATCACGCGCGACAAGCTTATCTTCTCCATGAAGGAAGAGGATTACGACGCAGTGCTCGATACAAATTTAAAGGGTGCTTTCAACTTTATAAAGCATTGCTATTCCGGCTTTATAAAGAAAAAAGAAGGCCGAATAGTGAATATTGCCTCCGTAGCGGGCACAATGGGCAATCCCGGTCAGGCGAATTACAGCGCGTCCAAGGCGGGCGTTATCGGTCTCACCAAATCGGTAGCCAAGGAGCTTGCGGGACGCGGCATATGCTGCAACGCCATTGCTCCCGGTTTTATCGCGACCGACATGACGAGCGACCTGCCGATAAGCCAAGATGAGATAAATGCTCAGATCCCGCTGGGACATGTGGGACAGCCGGAGGACGTTGCGCGTCTTGCCGCATTCCTTTGCGGCGACGGCGGACGCTATATCACAGGCGAGGTAATACGCATCGACGGCGGGCTTGCCATGTAATTATGGAGGAAAAGTATAATGAGAAGAGTTGTAGTAACGGGTCTGGGCGCGGTAACTCCCGTAGGGCTCGACGTTCCCCAAACGTGGAACAGCCTCATTTCGGGACGTCACGGCATCGCAAAAATAACGCGCTTTGACCTTGAAGGCTTCAAAGCTACGCTGGCCGCCGAAGTTAAAGACTTCGACCCTACTTTGTATATGGACAAAAGCGAGGTCAGAAGAAGCGACTTGTTCACACAGTTTGCGCTTGCAGCCGCAGTTCAGGCAGTTGCCGACAGCGGCATCGAGGGCACTATCGCGCCCGAACGCTTCGGCGTATATTCGGGCAGCGGAGTGGGCGGCCTTATAACTATATCGAACGAGATAGAGAAGCTCATAACGAAGGGCCCGAAAAAGGTATCCCCGCTCTTTATCCCCATGATGATAGCAAATATAGCAACGGGAACGATAGCCATACGCTTCAACGCTAAAGGCCCCAGCCTTCCCGTTGTAACGGCGTGCGCTACGAGCACTAACGCCGTCGGCGAAGCGTACCGCGCAATACTTCACGGATACGCCGACGCGATAATCGCAGGCGGCAGCGAGGCCACTATAACGCCTATCGGCATCGCGGGCTTTACGAACTGCATGGCGCTCACCACGTCTGACGATCCCGATACGGCCTCGATACCTTTCGATAAGAGAAGGAACGGCTTTTTAATGGGCGAAGGCGCCGGTATGCTCATTTTAGAGGAGTACGAGCGTGCAAAGGCGCGCGGCGCAAAGATCTACGCCGAGCTTGTAGGATACAGCTCCACAAACGACGCATATCATATCACTGCTCCCGCGCCGGACGGAGAGAGCGCGGCATTGGCCATAGCGCAGACGTTTGAGCAGGCAAAGGGCGAGCGCGCGCAGTGCATCTACATAAACGCGCACGGCACCTCCACCCCGATGAACGACAAGACGGAAACGGCTGCCATAAAGAAGGCGCTGGGCGAAGATCGCGCAAGAAAGGCCGTAATAAGCTCAACGAAATCTATGACGGGCCATATGCTCGGCGCAACGGGCGCGCTTGAGGCGATAGTAGCCGTACTTTCGCTCAAAGAGGGCGTTGCTCCGCCCACCGTGGGCTTAAAGGAGCCCGATCCCGAATGCGACCTCGACTATGCTCCGAATCTGAAGCGCGAGGCTCCGTTTGACCTTGCCCTTTCAAATTCGCTTGGCTTCGGCGGACATAATGCCTGCCTTGCTTTCGTTCGCGCGGAGGACTGAAAATGAAGATAGACGATATACGAGCACTTGCAAAAATAATGAAGGAAAACGATCTAACGTCGCTTAAAATAGACGAGGACGGTGTAATAATAGAATTGGGACGCGAATCTGCCAAGAGGGCCGCATTCGTGCCTGCCGAAGCGCCGAAGACTTCGGTCTCTTCGGAGGCTTTGGCTTCGTCTCCCGCAGCCGAGGCGCCTGCCGCGCCGTCCGACGATGACGACGTAATGACCGTAACGGCTCCGATGGTCGGCATGTTCTATGCCGCTCCCAATCCCAAGGATAAACCGTATGTCACCGTCGGCGCAAAGGTAAAAACGGGAGATATATTGTGCATAATCGAAGCCATGAAGCTTATGAATGAGATAGTAAGCGAGGTCGACGGCACTGTTGAGAACATCTACGTGGGCAATGAACACGTTGTAGAATTCGGACAGCCGCTGTTTCGCATAAGGAGAGACTGATGAACAAAGAAGAAATAATGAAGATCATCCCTCACCGCGACAAGATGCTTCTCGTTGACGAAGCCGAGGTAAAAGACGGCGAAGCGATAGGCAAATACACTGTACGCGGCGACGAACATTTCTTATGCGGCCACTTTCCCGGCAATCCGATAGTCCCGGGCGTTATATTATGCGAAATGATGGCTCAGGCGTCGTGCGTGCTTTTGTCGAATTTAAGCGCAGAGGCGACTACGCCGTATTTTACAGGGCTTGATAAAGTGCGCTTCAAAAAGAGCGTGCTCCCCGGCGACACGCTTGAGACTCACGCCGTTATAACGCGCTCAAAGCCGCCGTTCTACTTTGCGTCCGCAAAGGGCTACGTTGAGGGCAAGCTCTGCGTTTCGGCCGAGTTTTCGTTTGCTCTCGTAGCAAATAAATAGTTTTCACGGCTTTTGAGACGGCTGTCGTTAAAAGACGCGCTTCATAATGCCGCTTCGGATATTCTCCTTCGGCGGCATTTTTACTATAGGGCGAATAAAACCATGCTTATATTCGTGTCGCCCCAAGGAAGTGAACACATGTTTTCCAAAATACTCGTAGCTAACCGCGGAGAGATAGCAGTGCGCATAATACGCGCCTGCAAAGAGATGGGCATAAGCACCGTGGCTATATATTCCATGGCCGACGCCGAAGCTCTCCACGTTTCACTTGCGGACGAATGCATCTGCGTAGGACGCGCCACACCTGCGGAAAGCTACTTAAATCAGAAGAATATAATAAGCGCCGCTCTCGTTACGGGAGCACAGGCAATACATCCGGGGTACGGCTTTCTTTCGGAGAATGCCGATTTTGCCAAGCTGTGCCGTGAAAACGGCATAGTCTTTATCGGTCCCGACGCTGAGACGATAGCGCGCATGGGCGATAAGGACGCCGCGCGCCGCCTCATGAAGGAGGCCGGCGTGCCTACAGTACCCGGAAGCGATATAATAACCGATGAAAAGATGCTTAAGTCGGAAGCCGCGCGTATAGGCTATCCCCTGCTTATAAAGGCGCGTTCCGGCGGAGGCGGAAAAGGTATAAGGCTCGTTGAAGGCGAGGATGAGCTTTTAAACGCCTACCGCACGGCCTCGGGCGAGGCTTTGGCGGCCTTCGGCGACGGCGGAGTATATATGGAGAAGTTCCTCTCTCCGACAAAGCACATAGAAGTGCAGCTTCTTGCCGATGAAAAAGGGCACGTTATCGCGCTGGGCGAGCGTGAATGCTCCATACAGCTCAACAATCAAAAGCTTGTCGAGGAGTCGCCCTCCCCCGCAGTTACGCCGGAGCTGAGAAAAAGCATGATGGATGCGGCCGTAAAAGCGGCAAAAGCCGCCAAGTATACCAACGCCGGCACAATAGAATTCCTTTTGGACAGGGATAGAAATTTCTATTTCATGGAAATGAACACCCGTCTTCAGGTAGAGCATCCCGTAAGCGAATATACAACGGGCGTCGACATCGTAAAGTGGCAGATACGCATAGCGGCAGGCGTTGAGCTTGCATTTCGCCAGAAGGATATCATTATCGGCGGCGCGGCGATAGAATGCCGCATCAATGCAAAGAGCGCCGGTACCTTAGGCTTTATGCACGTTCCGGGCGGCCCGTGGGTGCGTTTCGATACCGCGCTTTATTCGGGATACAATGTACCCGTGTTCTACGATTCGATGGTCGGAAAGCTAATAGTTTTCGCAAAAACGCGCGAGGAGGCCATAAGAAAAATGCACTCTGCGCTTTGCGAGCTTGTACTTGAAAACATACCTAACAATATAGACGAACAGCTGGCCATCTTAAATGACAGCGATTTTAAAGCCGGTGACTATTACACCAACTTTATGACAACAAGAGGATGGTGATTACATGGATTTAAGGGGTTTATTTAAAAGACCGGCAAACGAGCTGGAAAAAGGAGGACGCACTCCCGTCGAAGCTACCGCCGCCGACACCTTTGAAGTAAAGCGCGAATGTCCTGAATGCGGCGCAAAAATCGCGGAAAGCGACCTGCCTGAAATGTATTATGTATGCACATGCGGTCATCACTTCCGCATGAACGTAAGACAGCGCATTGACTTTATATGCGACGAGGGCAGCTTTAGTGAAATGTTTTCCGATCTGGAAACTAAGGATATAATAAACTTCCCCGGCTATGAAAAGAAGCTAAGGGAGGCTAGGCTCAGCTCAAGCGAGGACGAGGCCGTCATATGCGGTACCGCGTCGATCTTGGGCCATAAATGCGCAATGTTCGTCATGGAATCTCTCTTTATGATGGGCAGTATGGGCACAGTCGTGGGAGAAAGAGTGACGCGCCTTTTTGAATATGCGACAAGCGAGGGACTCCCCGTGGTGGGATTTACCGTATCCGGCGGCGCGCGTATGCAGGAGGGCATACTTTCGCTTATGCAGATGGCGAAAACGAGCGGCGCTGTTAAGCTCCATTCAGACGCGGGCAACTTTTATCTCACCGTACTTACCGACCCCACTACAGGCGGAGTCACGGCAAGCTTTGCGATGCTGGGCGACATAATCATGGCTGAGCCGGGCGCGACCGTTGGCTTTGCCGGCGCGCGCGTCATAGAGCAGACTATAAGAAAAAAGCTGCCGCAGGGCTTCCAGACTGCCGAATTCCTGCTTGAGCACGGCTTTATCGACCTTATAACGCCGCGTTCGGCTCAAAAGCGAACGATATCCACTCTGCTTGCGATGCACGAAAAAAATACCGAAGCTGAAAACGTGGACGGAGGTGACAACGTATGAGCGGCAATACTCCGTTTGACAAGGTGATGCTCGCCCGCGCGAAGGGACGCGCGACGGCGGCAGAATATATAAACCGCATATTTACCGATTTTATCGAACTGCACGGCGACCGCCATTTTGCCGACGATACGGCTGTTGTAGGCGGCGTGGCTTATCTTTCCGATATGCCCGTCACCGTTATTTCCATGGAGAAGGGCAAGGATACGAAATCGAAGGTCTACAGAAACTTCGGAGCGCCCAATCCCGAAGGATATAACAAGGCGCTAAGACTCATGCGCCAGGCGGAGAAGTTTTCGCGTCCCGTCGTGTGCTTCGTCGATACTGCTGGCGCGTTCTGCGGGCTCGGCGCAGAGGAGCGCGGTCAAGGGCGCGCAATAGCGCAAAATCTGGCCGAGATGATAACACTCAAAACGCCGATAATCTCTATATTCATAGGCGAAGGCGGCTCCGGCGGCGCGCTTGCGCTCGCGTGTGCCGACGAGGTCTGGATGATGGAGAACTCGATATACTCCGTGATCTCACCGGAGGGCTGTGCAAGCATACTCTGGAAGGATCCAAAGAAGGTCAAGGCTGCGGCGCAGAGTCTGAGGCTCACGGCGCAGGACATGTTAAAGCTTCAGGTCGCCGAAAAGGTAATTCCCGAAAAAGGATCGTTCGACGCCTGCTGCCGCAATATGGCGCACGATCTTACGTTTGCGTTCGAGGCGCGAAAAGCCCAGACTGCGGACGAACTTGTCCGTTTAAGATACGAACGCTTCAGAAAATACGGCGCGCAGATAGTGCCCGAGGATTTTTAAAGCAGCACTGAGATAAAGATAATGCCTGCCGCGTTGCACGGGTGCTCATAAGACAGTAATTCTAAAAATTACGACTGGGGTATCTGTCATGCAGGGTTGGCAACGAAATAACGGGTATCTGGTGAGAGCCAGATACCCGTTATTTTTTTTGCCGTCACAAGAAGCAATGGATTTATTCACAGCTTTCAGGTATAATTGCCTTAAATCAATCCTATCCCATTCATTCCGAGATTTTTTCAAAAAATCTCAAAAAAGTTTGAAAGCATTGGAACAATTCAGCCTTTCTCATACCATATATAGTAGAGGGCTGAATACAAACGCGATTGGAGGTGACGCTGATGGACAAGCAGACAGGCCCAAAAGGTTTTCTTGTGGTGCTGCCCGGTGAGATCATCGAGATACCGCAGGACAGCGACAAATCATGGCTGACGCTGTTTTACAGCTTACCGCGAGAGCTCGCGGAGAAGTGGAAGCCAGCCTATGAGCTGCCCCGCTGCCCGTATGAGGTCTTGCGGACGGACAAATATGACCACATCGTATGTGACGATATGTTCAAGCTGCTTGTGTGGGACTGCTACGCATGGTGCGCATGGCAGTTCTTTCAAGTCAAAGACCGCAAAGGCAACTACCGCGACATTCCCGGCAACTGGAATCAGTACGCAGGATACTTCCCCCTGTGGCGGCTATCGTACAGTATCATCCCATACATCCGCATGAGATTTGAGCAGAACGGACTGGGCTTTCAAAACCTATATAACATCCCGCAGGGCGTGGAAGTGCCGTGGCTGACCTATCAGCAGTTCAGCAATCTGGTCGGTAATGTCACCGACATGGTGATTGCGGAACAGAACTGGCAGCCGATGATCGACGCGATCTGGGAAAACCGCACCATGGAGGACTATGAAACCACCAGCAGCACCGTCAAGACGGATTTCATGCGGAAGTGGAATCACAACCGCTCCGGCAAGCCGATTTCTCTGGATGAAATGATGGAGAATGAGGACGGCGATATTTTTGAGGTCGCTGATCCTCGCGGCGAGTTTGAGCAGAAAGTCATTTCTGAAATGCAGATCGCTGCCTTTGCCGAGCAGAGCATTACCGAGAAAGACCAGGAGATATTGAAGTTGCGCATGGACGGCTTGACTGAACAGGAGATTGCAGACAAGGTTGGCTACAAGACCGCCAGCGCAGTCCATAAGCGGATCGCCAAAATCGCAGGAGCTTATGAAGACTATGTGACAGCGGAGTATCAGAAGTATTTGGACAAGTAAACAGACGCAGAAGCGGCAGCAGTTACTGAAATGGTAGCTGCTGCTTTTTCATACGGGAAAGGAGAGTTTATGAGCAGAGAACCGTTTGAAGCCATGCCCGATGTGATGGACGCAAAACAGCTTGCCGAAGCGTTGCAGATTTCCAAAGCGGGGGCATACAGCCTTTTGAGCAGCCCGGATTTTCCAACCTTGCGGATTGGCGGGCGCAAATTGGTGATGAAAAACGAGCTGGTGGAGTGGCTGAAAAGCCGCACAAACAGAACACCATGAAAATGCAGTCAAGAGCTGAAAAAGTGGCAAATCAGCCGATAGGACAAGACAAAATGTACCCCGCATCGTTTGGGACGTTTCCATTGAAAAATCGCAGCACTTTTCCAATTCAAGAGCTGGGAAAAATCCATGAAAATCAGGAGGTTTTATGAGAACAGGGCTTACCAAGAAGCAAAAGACAACCGTGATTTATTTTGACGAGCAGAGCCGCATCATTGAGGTGCAGACCCACAACACCGATCTCAAAAAGCGGCTGACAGCATTTGCGGCAAAGCACCCGCAATGCTGCCGTCAGACCGACGATGACGAGCAAGGCGGGCTGACCTTTGAGATTGAAAAAGGCAGGTTAAGTTTTCGCCTGACTGCGCCGTATAGCGAAGAACGCCGACAGGCGGCAAGGGAGTGGGCGAAAAATAACGGGCGTATATGATGCAACCAATTTTCTTTGAACAAATACAAATTGGGATTTTTCTTAGATAGATTGATTTATTCACGCTTGCGTGATATACTGTTTATAAGCTGTAAGGAGGGAATTCTATGGCGGTGACATACAAGAAACTGTTTCATTTAATGATTGATAAAGATTTGAGCAATGCAGAATTGATGGAGCAAGCTGGTTTTAGTGCCAATATCATTACACGATTGAAACGAGATAATTACCTTTCCCTTGATACAATAGAGAAAATATGTAATACGCTTAATTGTGGTGTAGACGATATTTTGGAATTTATTAAAGAGCCTACGGAGGATACGGATGATTAGTACAGTAACAGCATTTGAAGCAATTCCTATAGATAAGTTTTCGATACCCCAATGCGACCTTAATATAGAAAACAAAACACGCTCTAATCTGTTTGCGTGGAATGGGCAGTTTTCTCCACAATTTATAGAAACATTATTAAGTAACTATGCACATGATGAAGATATTGTCCTTGATCCCTTCGCAGGGTCTGGCACGACATTATGTGAGGCGGGGCGCAAGGGGCTTTCTGCATACGGAATGGAGTTAAATGCTTCGGCATATTACATGGCAAAAACATACGAGTTAATCAATAGAACGATCCCAGAGCGACAATCATTGATCCTCGCTATTGAGCATATTCTTGCCACCATATCAGATACAGGTAAAATCCTGCCGACAATCACCTCTGCTATTCAGAGAAATAAAAATACCGATTTAGCAAATCTGCTAAGCACACTAATCATACTAATGGACTTGTTCAATAATGAACAGTCTGTTTCTTTGCTTCAAAAAAAGTGGGACGGGCTTAAAAGAATTGTGCTTGAAATTCCTTTCTCACCAGCAGCCATAAAGATTGAAATGGGGGATTCCCGTTCTCTGAATTGTGAAGATGATACAGCAACCTTACTGATAACATCCCCCCCTTATATCAATGTTTTTAACTATCATCAAAAGTATCGTCGTTCCGTTGAAGCATTAGGCTATGATGTCTTGGCAATAGCTAAAAACGAATTTGGTTCTAATAGAAAAAATAGAGGGAATCGCTTACTCACAGTCATCCAATATTGTATCGACATGGCATTGTCTTTTGAGGAGGCTATACGCGCTTGCAAAGATGGCTCTCGTATGATTTATATTGTGGGTAGAGAATCCAATGTATTAGGATATTCTTTTTGCAATAGCAAATTGATTTTTGCAATAGCAACTCAGATTTTTGAACTTCCATTTCTACTTAGACAAGAGAGAGTGTTCAAGAATAGATTTGGGCAGTTGATTTACGAGGATATTCTTCATTTTGAAAACGCCAAAACTGGAGCATATCCCAGTAGCGAGGAAATTATATCTGCCGCTCGCAGTATTGCTGTAAAGATGCTTTTTGAAAAAGCACAACTGTACCCAGATAGCGAGAATGTTGGATTCATTGTTGAAGCAATAGAAAAATCAGAGAGAATAAATAGATCGGAGGCGTAAATTATGCCAAGAGGAACACACGGCGAAAAAATAGTTGCAGCACTGGAAAGCACTAAGCTTCCCAACAGCGACAAGCCAAGATTAGAAGTCGCTTTGCAAAAATACGATGAATGGGTTAGGGCATTAGATGCTGCTGATGCACGAACAGTTGACGAACTGATAGAAAAAATGGTTGGTCTTCTCAATTTGTATAAGTTTTACATAGATGTCGATTTGATTTTTGATAGTTCCGAAGATTTTTTGTATCGACAGAAAGGTCAACTGAAACTGGACAATACTGTGATAGAAGAATTTCTTCCTATCTTTGTGCGTAAGTGCATCATCAAAGAGTTTGGAGATTGTGATGTAGATATAGGCTCACAGACTGCGACATTTTCTTCTGCGTATTTTGCTTCCAGTCTTAGTTCCCCGGCAGTCGGTGGAGGTCTCAGTATCAAAACAAAGGATCAAGATTTCTCAATGAGCAGGAAACTCTACTTGAGATCATCCTATACCCCAACATTTGATGCAGAAAAGACAGTAACCGTAACAACGCACTTAGGTTATGTGATGGCTGAACTTAAAACCAATCTTGATAAAACCATGTATCAAGAAGCTTCTGCCACCGCACATGACATAAAGTTAGCTGTAACAGGAGCGAAATATTATCTGCTCTGTGACTTTCTTGATATGACACCAATCAGTACAGCAACAACAGATATTGACGAAATACTGATTGTAAGAAAAGCAAAACGAATCAGCTCAAATGTCCGAAAAGAATTTAGTACATTTGCAGGGCGTCAAGCTAATCGGGCATGGTATACAGAATACCTAACGAATAATCCATATTCCGCAGATATATTTAGGCGGTTTATCGATCACATTTTTTCTCAAATGAAGAACGAGGATTTAATCGAAGAAAGCGTCCTTGATTTGGGATATTTTTAACGGAGGGACTATGGCGAAAATTTCAGAAGAAGAAAAGTCGGCGTTACTATCTCAATGGCAAACTTGTGTTGAAATGGCTAACTCCATAAGTGAACGCCGTGACAACATGAACAACCTTTTTGTAACTTTGAATTTAGCGATAATTGCAGCTATATCTTTCATGTGGGACACAAAGACCATTGCTTTGCTTGTGGCTGGTGTTGTCCTTTGTGTAGTTTGGATGTTGTTTATCAAGAATTTCAGAGAACTCAACAAGGCAAAATTCGATGTGATAAACCAAATGGAAAAACATCTACCTGCACAACCATTCATTGACGAATGGGAAGAGTTAAAGAAAAGCAAAAAATATATTGAGGGAACAAAACTTGAGCGCTGTTTCCCGATCGCTTTTTGCCTTTTATACATAGCTATTTTTGCTATCATTATGATTTCAGCCGGACAAGGAGGACAGGCAGTATGACATATAATCTTTTTATTAGCCATTCATGGACTTATTCCGATGCGTATGAAAAGCTCGTAGGGATGCTAAACAACGCAACTAACTTTTCGTATAAGAATTACTCAGTGCCTAAAAACGATCCCATTCATAACGCATCAAATGCTTCACAGCTTAAAGCCGCTATTAGAAATCAGATGCAACACGCAAGCTGTGTACTAATCATGGCAGGGGTTTATTCCACATATAGCAAATGGATCAACATTGAAATCGAACTGGCGAGAGAAATGGGCAAGACCATCATTGCCATCGAGCCGTGGGGGTCACAGAGGACATCACTTGTCGTTAAGCAAGCAGCAGACAAGGTTGTTGGATGGAACACAAGCTCTATCGTCAGCGCAATTCGTGGATGGTAACTTAATAACTGGCAAGCCAAAGGCGATCAACTGGAACAAGGTTGGTCGCCCTTTCTATTGCAAATTTTTGAAAAGGAGGACTACCCCATGCCGAGAAAACAACCGACAACACTTGCAGAATGTAACGCCAAATTGGAACTTGCACAGAAGCAGCTACGGCAATACCAAAACCGGGAGAAGATGCTAAAACGAAAGTTGAGCGTAGAGGAACGCAACATCAGAACGCACCGCCTTTGCGCCCGTGGCGGCTTTATGGAAAGCATCGTGCCGGAGCTGAAAACCATGACGGAGGACGAGGGGAAGGACTTTTTGTATCACATTGCAAAGGGCGCGGACGCACAGGAGTATTTGAAAAAACGAGCCAAGGTGGTGGAAGTCGGATAATACCCTTGGTAACAAGGGCGCACTTCTATACAGGGGCAAGCCCTGTATGTGCGCTCTGCGAGGCGAACAGCTTGGACAGTTGATTGTCCGGGCTGTTTTGCGTCACTTCGTTCCGCACAAGGGAATGCCTCCCTTGCGACGCTTGCGCGTCTATCCCTGCCCACTTTGCAGCGGAAACAATCTGCTGACGCAGACAATTCCCGCCGCAAAGTCTGAAAATCCCATATCTCTAACCAGACCGTCTACCGAAAATGTAGGCGGTCTTTTTCTATTCATTTATCCCATCAAATCGAAGGAGGTCAACCATGTCAAAACAGAAGACCCTTGCCGAGCTGAATGCCGAGAAAGATAAAATTGAGCAGCAGCTTGTACAGGAGCAGCACAAAATCCATCGCCTTGAAAACCGCGCCGCTTACTACGAAAAGGGAGATCGGCGCAAGCGGGCACACCGGCTTATCACTCGTGGCGCGGCGATCGAGAGTGTCGCACCGCTGGCAAAAGTTCTGACCGAAACCGAGTTCTATGCCTTTGCCGAAAAGGTTTTTGACCTGCCGGAGGTCAAGGGTCTGCTCATGGTAGCGGTCAACGAACACAACCGGGCCGAGCAGAAAGAGAGGTGCTGAGTATCGCACTATTTCATTTTCATGTGACGCAGATCAAGCGCAGTGCGGGGCAGTCCGCCGTGGCGTCTGCCGCCTACCGTGCCGGGGAAAAGCTGCATAGCGAATACTACGGTGAGGACAGCGACTACACCCGCAAGGGCGGCGTAATCTGTTCGGAAATTCTTTTGCCGTCTCATGCGCCGCCAGAGTATGCAGACCGTGAAACACTCTGGAACGCCGTGGAGAAAGCCGAGCGCGGAAAGAAAGCCCAGCTTGCATACAGCTTTGACATTGCCTTGCAGAACGAGTTTTCCATGCAGGAGAACATTGAGCTTACAAGGCAATTTTTATTGGACAATTTTGTGAGCCGGGGCATGGTGGTGGACTTTGCCGTTCACTCTCCCGACAAGGAGGACGGCGGCATTTCCAATCCGCACTTTCATGCCATGTGTCCTATTCGCCCTATTGAGCCGGATGGCAAGTGGGGCAATAAGCAGCGGCGGGAATATGTGCTGGACGAGCATGGAGAGCGTGTTCTGGACAAGGCGGGCAACTATGTATTCAACGCTGTGCCGACCACCGACTGGGGTAGCCCCGAAACCTTGGAGCATTGGCGGCAGGCATGGGCTGACCTGTGCAACGCGAAGTTTGCGGAGAAAGGTTTGGATTACAGGATCGACAACCGAAGTTATGAGCGACAAGGTATTGACCAGCTTCCCACCGTCCATGAGGGACCGTCTGTCCGCGCAATGGAAGCGAAGGGTATCCGCACCGACAAGGGCGATCTCAACCGCTTCATTCGCAAAACCCATGCACTGCTGCGGGAGGCAAAAGAGAAAATCAACGCGCTGATCAGATGGCTGAAAGACGTAAAAGCCGAGCTTGAGAAACCACAGCCGCCCACACTGAATGATCTGCTGGCACTGCACTGCGCCAATCGCAACAAAGGCGCGTACAGCAACAAGGCGAAGAACGCCAACTTGCAGCGCTACGCCGAGGCGTTCAGCTTTCTGCAATCCAAGGACCTTCACACCGTGGACGATCTGGAAAATACGCTTCACGCCATGCAGAACAAGATCGACACGCTGAAAAAATCTGCATCAGCAAAGCAGGCTCGTATCAAAGAAGTAGACGAGTTGCTGCGTATGGTGGACTACTACAAGTCCGGCAAGCCTACTGCGGACAAACTGAAATCCATCCGCTTTGAGAAATCACGGCAGAAGTACAAAGCGGAACACGATAACGAGTTGCGGACGTTCTACATGGCAGAGCGCAAGTTGAAACTGCACTTCAAAGACGGCAAGCTGCCTATCACTGCATGGCGTGATGAAAAGTCCCGTCTGGAAATGGAATACAGAGACTTGCAGCAGGAGCTTACACCCCTGTATGCGGATGTGAAAAAACTCTGGGCGATCCATTACAACATCTATGAGGTACAGCATGAGCAGGAGCGGCAAAACTCCGTTACACGGCAGAAAAAGTCAGAAATCGAACACTAATTCTTACACATTTTCAGGAGGCACTTATGGAACAGAAATTGCAATTTGAACATCAACTCGCCCCGGAACTTTTGGCAGAAATTGAAGAATGGGAGCAGCAGGACCACGACGAGCCAGCGGAATATTACTTCTCCAATCCAGATCCGTATCTGAAACCGCAGCCCCTGCCGCCCGACCATCCCCGGCACAACTGCTATTTCAACAAAGACGGGCATCTCTGTGTGAAAAACCTGTCCGCTTTCTGGCTGCCGGAGTTCACCCTGCAAAAGAAAATCGGCGGCACGATTTACTCCGTCACAGGCAGCTATGACGGTACGGAAACGCTGGACAGAAAGATGGAGCGCATCATGGGCGAAAAGTTTACAGAAAAGATGGAGGATTCTGAATGACAAACACGCAGTCTCTTGGTACAATAGAAGCAACCAATCCTGTGCTGGCAGTTGCCCCTTTGAAGGAGGAAACAGAAATGTTACGGGCAACTGATAAAATCACCGCGCTTTACTGCCGCTTATCCGTGGAAGATTTGAAAGAAGATAAGAAGGGCGGAAAAGAGGACGAATCCAACAGCATCCAGAATCAGAAGATGATCCTGCTCCAATACGCAAAGGAGCACCGTTTTCCGAACCCGACCTTTTTCGTGGATGATGGGTATAGTGGTACGAACTTTGACCGTCCCGGCTTTCAAGCCATGCTTGCGGAAATCGAAGCTGGCAGAGTGGCAGTTTGCTGCACGAAAGACCTATCCCGACTGGGGCGTAATTCCTCGCTGACTGGGCTTTATATCAACTTTACTTTTCCGAAGTACAATGTGCGGTACATTGCCATCAACGATCATTTTGACACCATCGATCCCAACAGTACCGACAGCGACATTGCGGGTATCAAGAACTGGTTCAACGAGTTTTTTGCCAAAGACACTAGCCGAAAAATTCGTGCTGTCAATAAGGCAAAGGGTGAACGCGGCGTTCCCCTGACCACCAATGTTCCGTTCGGCTACCGCAAAGACCCGGAGGACAAGACAATGTGGGTTGTGGATGAAGCGGCAGCGTTGGTAGTCAAGCGTATTTTCAAGTTGTGCATGGAAGGACGAGGCCCGATGCAGATTGCAAAGCTCTTGCAGGAAGAAAAGGTACTCAATCCCACCGCCTACAAGAAGCGTGAGGGTATCAAGACACCTAGCCCGGAAACCGCTGATCCGTACCATTGGAACACCAATACGGTTGTTCACATTCTGGAACGGCGGGAATACACGGGCTGCACCGTCAATTTCAAGACCTACACCAACTCCATCTGGGACAAGAAGCAGCGGGAAACGCCCGTTGAAAAACAGGCGGTTTTCTACAATACCCACCCGGCAATCATTGAGCAGGAGGTCTTTGACAAGGTGCAGGAGATTCGTCAGCAGCGGCACCGCAGGACAAAGACGGGCAAGAGCAGTCTGTTTTCCGGCATGGTCTACTGCGCTGATTGTGGAGCAAAAATGCGCTACTGCACCACCAACTACTTTGAAAAGCGGCAGGATCATTTTGTATGCGCCAACTACCGCAGCAATACGGGAAGCTGTTCGGCACACTTTATCCGTGCGGTTGTTCTGGAAGAATTGGTCTGGATGCACATGAGAACTGTCATTTCCTATGTCAGTCGGTATAAGGATCATTTCCGTGCCGTCATGGAGCAGAAGCTCCGGCTGTCCAGCGAAGCCGCGATCCGTGGACACAAGAAGCGTCTGGCACAGGCTGAAAAGCGGCTGGGAGAGCTTGACCGCCTGTTTATCCGCATTTATGAGGATAATGTGGCGGGGCGCATCACAGATGAAAAGTTTTCTATGATGAGCAAGACCTATGAGGACGAACAGACACAGCTTAAAGTGGAAATTCAGACTTTGCAGCAGGAAATTGAGGAACAGGAACGACAGATTGAAAACTTGGAGCAGTTTATCCAGCGGGTACGCAAATATGAGGATTTGGACGAGCTTACCCCCTATGCGCTGCGGGAGCTTGTCAAGGCAATCTACATTGAAGCTCCGGACAAGTCCAGCGGCAAGCGGCATCAGGGCATCCGCATTTCCTATGACCTTGTGGGCTTTATCCCCGTGGAAGAACTGCTGAAACAGGAAACGGCGTGACCGAAGCCACGCCGTTCCTGAGAAAATACGATATTACTTTCTTATGACCCCCGACCATTTGCGGCGGGCATTTTTATTTTCGCTCCTTATGCTAATTTTATTGTTTTCTCTTTTAAAGCCTATCAAAATAATGTATAATGATAAAAGGCATCCGTTCAAAAGAAAGAGGGCGTTTTAATGACCGAAAACTCGCAAAAATACCTTGATATACTTACAAAACATCGCAGATACCTTCATACTATACCGGAGGCCTCGTTCAAAGAGGAAAAGACGTGCGAATATATATGCAAAACGCTCGACGCGCTCGGCATACCGTATGAGCGCCTGCTAGATACGGGAGTGCTTGCGCATATAAAGGTCGATGAAAAGCTCGATACCTTCGCTTTTCGCGCCGATATGGACGCGCTTCCCGTTTTGGAAGATACGGGACGCGAATTTTCATCGAAACACGAGGGCTTCATGCACGCCTGCGGCCACGACGCTCATATGGCCGTGCTGCTTACATTCGCCGAATTCCTTTCTGCAAACCGCTCAAGGCTTCGCGCGAACGCCGCTCTCATATTCCAGCCCGCCGAGGAGGGCTACGGCGGTTCGCTTAAAATGATAGACGCAGGCGTCTTGGAAAAAGCGGGCGCATCGGAGATCTATTCTTTTCATGTCTCTCCCCTGTATCCCAAGGGTAAGGTTTACATAAGTTTAGGTTCGGCCACAGCCTGCGACCTTGCGTTCGACGTGCGTGTGCACGGGAAAGCCTCTCATGGCGCGATACCGCAGAACGGACGCGACGCGATAGTTGCCGCAAGCGCGCTTGTTTGCGCTCTGCAAAGCATTGTTTCCCGCGAAAACGATCCTCACAGTCCCCTTGCTCTTACAATAGGCACAATGAGAGCAGGAACAAAACGTAACGTCGTTGCGGACGAGGCAGTTCTTGAATGCGCCATAAGATGCTCGCTTACAGAAGATGCTGCGGCGGCGGCATATGAAAAAGTAAAGCGCATCTGTGCAGGCACTGCCGCCGCCTTTGGTGTGGATATTGAAACAGATATACATCATTTTTACGGAGCCGTAAAAAACGATGAGCTCTGCGTTTCACGCATAGAGAAAGCCTTTGCTCCCGGCGAGGTGGAGCGCGTACCGCCTCTCGTCGTATCTGAGGATTTCTTTGCTTTCACAAAAAAGCTGCCTGCCGCCATGTTTTTGTGCGGCGTGCGCGATGAGAAATGCGGCTTCGTACATCCGCTTCACGCCGATAAATTCGATTTGAATGAGGATGCGCTTTTATACGCGCTTGAAACGTATATCCGGCTTATCATATAACTAAAAAAGAAACGCCCCGGAGGCGCTCAATGTATCGGGCGTCGGATCTTTCTCTCAAGATCCGACGCCCGTTTAAGCTTTAGATAAATACGCCCTTCGTCAATCTAAGGCGGATGCGGCCTCTTTGGGCCGTAATTTGCTTTTCTATTCCTTTATTTTGCTGTTCGCTATATATACGCCCGCAATGATCAATACCACTCCGATCCACTGAAACGGTGTGAACGGTTCCTTCAATATCAGCACTCCGGCAACAACGGAAACTACCGTGGCGATACCGATAAAGGACGACGTCCTGTTGACCCCGATCTTCGCGATCGCAACATTGTACAGGAAGAAAGCAAGCACCGAGCAGCCGATCCCTTGGTACAAACAGGCTATCAAAAAGCTCTTGTTTGTAAACGGCAGGGCAGCAAGCTCTGCAACGCTATTGTTCATAACGCTTTGCAAAAATGCCATTATGATAAAAACCGCGGCGCCGGACAAAAGCATTACAAATGTGATCTCTTCCCCGGTATAATTCTGTGCCTTTGCAACAAACACGCTGTAAAGAGCGAAAGACATAACAGCTATCAGAAGCGCTGCGTATCCGCCGATCGATAAACTTGTGTTTACACCCACAGCAAAGACTGTTATAAGAACGCCTGCAAGCGTTATGAGTATTCCCGTTACCTGTATTTTGGACGGTTTTTCTTAAGTATCATAGAGGAGGCGATCAACGAGGCTGCAGGAATGCAAGCCAGAAACGCTCCGCTTTCCGACGCAGTTGTATGGCTTATTCCAAAAGTCTCGCCTATAAAATAGATGACCGGGCTGAATAATGCCGCCATTAGCAGCGGACGCAGAGACTTCCTTTTTAAGTTTATCTTTATGATACCGATCGCCGCGCATATGCCCATCACCATAGCGGCTATGAAGAAGCGCCATCCAAGCAGAGCAAGTTCGCTTGCCTCCTCGGTCGCATTCTTTGTAAACAGATAGCTAAATCCGAATAATACTTCACAGGCGATCGCACAAAGGCAACCCACTCTTGCATCATTATTTTTCTTCAACTTTTCACCTACAAACCCCGATTTGAAATTAATTCAATCTTAGCTGATTAACATCTGTTACAGCGTGTTAATGAAATCCTCCGAAGCCCTTGAAAACAAGGGATTTATCGCAGTTTGTTCACCCTTTGACATTACATGATTTCACATGTCGTTACCCTGGCCCGATCGACCTGATAAGGGAAAAAACAAGGGAACGATAATCTGGTAATATGAAATAACAACGTGTGGCAATCGAAACCCTGTGACCTATGTGCGAATATATCATCTTTTGGATGATTATTCAACGGACAAGTATATTATCGATAAAAACAAAAGCATTATTATGATGAGACCAGCGGCCTGCAAATAATCATATCTGAAGCCGAGTTGCAGCTGGCTGAGTACCGGGCTGTTTTTATCGAAGAAAACCCGACATGAAAAACCAATCATAAGCTCCCTCTGGGGCAGACAGTGGGAAACGATCTGCCACAGGGGGAGTTCTGTTTTGCCGTAGCAAAGCGGTTGAAGATCTCATGCTGAGGAGACCCGTTTCTTGTCTTGGTTTCCTGAATGAAACTGAAAATCAGGCCATTTTTTCAGTTTGATCTGACACACTCCCTCATTTCCGTTTCCCTTTACAAAACAAGACCATTATGCTACAATTAAATTGAAAAAGTATATCTTGATTATTTCGAAAGCCGAAACCGACCATCTCGATAGGAGGTATCTGCCATGAAGAAGCGAATTCTATGTCTGTTCCTGTCCCTCCTGTTCTGCCTGAGCCTCCTGCCGGCTGCGGGCGCTGCGGAGGGCAGAGAGAACGGGGATGTGTGGTCCGCCATCGAGGCTCTGGAACGGGACCGGCTCCCCGCCCGGCCTACGGCGGCGGACTACGAGGAATTGATCCCTCAGGTGGAAGCCCTGGTCCTGTCGCGGGACGACACCGTCCCGGATTCCGTCTGCCATCGGGAGGGCACCCTTCTCTGGCGGACAACCGACGGCACCGCCTGCGGGTATGACCCGGAGCTGCGGACACAGATCAACAGCGCTGTCCCCATGCCTGAAGCGGACCGTATCGCCGCGGAGCGGGAAGCGGACCGGGCGGCGGACCTGTCAGGGGAAGAGACGGCCGTTCTCATGTCCGGAGATACCGGCAGCAAGGACGTTGCGGTGTTTATCCCCTGGTGGGGAGAGGACAGTGACTTCCTTCTGACTACCTACTATCTTGGGGTACAGCTGGCTGATGCCATGGGAGGCAGCTGCAAACGCTATCTCGGGAAAGAGGCTACCCTCGACGAACTGTCGAATGCTCTCAGCACATGCCGGATGGTCTTTATCCATACGCACGGAGGTGACGGGACCGTTACTCTGCTTTCAGACAAAGGAATCACCTCCCAGGACTATGAGGACTACCACGTCACCAAATCCGGAAGCGGCATATGTTCAGTTGACGGGCAGGCGATCCGCAACCACCTCAACGGCCCGGTGGTTACCGATTACTTTTCAATGAACAGCTGCCTTGGCATGGCTGCGGAGAGGATGGAAGCCCCGCTGCGGGAAGCCGGCGTCAAGGCGGTGTTTGGATTCTCACAGTCTGTCACCTTCGCCTACGACATAACGTATACACGCTTTCTGATTTCAGGGCTTCTCCAGGGTAAAACAGTAGCTGAGGCCGTTTCCGAAGCGCACCGGCAGATTGCCGATTTTGTCCTGGAATGGTTCAGAACAAATGAAGCGCTTGCCGCTATGCTGAAAGAGAAGGGGGCGATTTACTGGGATCCGTGGCAGGGCAACGGAGCCTCGACCCCGGAACAGGCCAGAGAAAACAAGGCTGCTTTTCCCATCCTCGTTTCCGAACAGGACCCCTATCCCGGCCTGGAGCACAAGGATGAGATCCAGAATGTCAAATGTACCTGGAAGGTGCCCTTTGACAAGGCAGCCTCCAGGGACCTTCGTGCCTGGGGCACCGTTGGCCGCGTCTTTGCTTCCTTCTTCCCGGATGCCCGGGAGATCACCCTGCTGGAGGGTTCCCTCCCGCCGGGGATCGAGATCAATGTCCAGAGGGTTCAATGGCAATCACGCGTGGAGCAAGCGCCCGGCTTCTACGGCACACCCACCAAGACGGGTCTTTATGAGGCAAAGGTCAATGTGACGCTGGCGTCGGGGGCCACAGAGACCCGATGGGCCCGCTTCGTGATCGCCGAGGAGGAGATCACCCAGTCCCAGGAGGAGCTCGTGGCCCAGCCCGGCCAGGATCAGACCCTTGCATTCTTTAACGGTCATTCCGGGGAGATTTTCCAGGTGGAACAGATCAACGGAACGATACCGCCGGGATTGACCATGTTTTCCGACGGCGGCAGGCCGCGGTTCTGCGGCACACCGATGCAGACGGGCAGATTCTCCGCTGCGTTTCGTATCGTCCTTTCCTCCGGCAAGGTGATCGACCACACCGTCAATGTTACCGTTCCAGCGAAGTACGGTGTGTCCTCGGAGACCATCTCCCTTTTTGTGGGCGAGGAGAACCGGACATTTCTGAACTTCGACGGCTCGGATCAGGTCAGAAATATGGAATGTATCAGCGGGGAGCTTCCGCCGGGCGTGTCCTTTGGATACAGCATGAGCGAGGCCCCAAACTACAGCGGTATTCCCCAGACAGCGGGAACGTATCCTGCGGTCTTTCGCGTGTCGCTCCTCAACGGCAAAACCGTGACACATATGGTGACCGCTGTGGTCCTCAACGAAGCTCCCTCACTTCCCGTCTATACCATGGACCTGAGCCTGGGCGGGACCAGCATCCCCAGGACGGATATGGATACCTGGCTGTCCCGCAGTCTTGCGTGTGCGGCGAACGCCGGACAGATCACAATGGAAACCGACGCCAGCGGCGTCACGCGCCTGAATCTGGACAAGAAAGGCGCCTGGGATGTAAGCGTCATGACGAAATCGGACGGGTCTTTGCTGTTCCGTCAGGAGGACGGCAGTTCGCTGACCGAAGAAGATTTTACACTGAAGCTGAGCCCGGACGCGATTGTTGAAGCCAATGCGTTGTGGGAAAGTGACCACAGCGCGCGGTATGCAAAAGAGATCGCGTTCCATCTCAAAGACAGTTACGACCTGTATATCGCCGGCACGCAGGTCACCAGCCTGAACCGGGAAGACATTCTGGGCAACGGCGTGTTCTCCTTTGACGGCGTGAACACACTGATCATCCAAGGCGACTGCGATTACACCGGAGGCGAGCCCCTGATCCGGAATAGGATCGAAGGGCTGATTGTCCGGACGGAATCTGACAGCAGTCTGTCCTGCTGGGACAACTGCATCGAGACGACGGGCTCCCTGTCCCTGACCGGCGCGGGACAGCTGAACCTGCAAAGCAGCGGAAACAGCGGGATCGTGTGTGAAAAAGCCCTGCTGGAGATCTATAATACGACCCTGATGATCCAGGCGAAGAAGAAGGGCGTCACCGGCATCGGAGACGCAGCGGTCCACGCCCGGGCGGACCGCGCTAATGTGTCTGTCCGCAGCGGGGAGGGTGCCATGGACGGCTTCTGGAGCATCGGCCTGACCAACTGCATGGTCACATCTCCCTTACGGGGAGACAAAGGCACCATCGGGAGCCGGGCCTGTCTGGTCAGCGAGGACGGGGAGCTTCTGAAGGACGCACGGATCACCGCCTATGAGAAGAAGTACGGGCTGATGATCGACGGAGTCCCGGTGACGGACCGGAACCGAACCGATGTGCTGAAGAACGGGATCTTCTCCTTCGACGGGGACCATACCCTGACTATCAGCGGCAGCTATGAGGACGCGAAAAATATCATTGTCGACAGCAGGATCGACGGCCTGGTGATCTGCGCCGCGCCGGACACTGTCCTGCGGACCACCAAAATGAGCTGTCTGTCCCTGAGCGGGAACACCATGCTCACCGGCGGCCCCCTGACAGTGATCTCAGACAATAAGTGGCTGAGCCAGGGGATCGACCTGCAGAATGACAGCCGACTGTTTGTCTGCGACATGGACCTGACCGTCCGGGGCAATCGCCGGGGCATCAGCGGCGGCTCGGATACGGCCAAAGGCACGCTGGATGTATGGGCCTCCAACGTCACCGTTTCCGGTCCCACGACGGCCATCTGGGTCCCCGGTGGCCTGGAGCTGGAGCAGTGTATCCTGGAGACGCCGGAGGGCGGAACGTTCAACGAGACGGACGGCAAGGTCTATGACGCCGGGGGGGATCCGGCCGCGGAGGTGTCGATCAAGTCCTTCCGGACCTGGGAGCTCTATCTCGCCGGGACCCAGGTGACGGAGCGGAACATGTCGGATATCCTGGACGACGGGACCTTCTCCTTCGACGGAAACCGCACCCTGACGGTGAAGGGGAACTGCAGCAGTGAGAACGGCGTCATCGAGAGCTACATCCCCGGACTGATCCTCTCCGTGGAGAAGGACGCCATTCTGGAGACCGGAGAGGGAGCGGACCCCATTTTCGCCGGGGCGAACCTGACCATCACCGGACCGGGGAAGCTGACCCTGATCTCCGGCTGCGCCGCCGCCGTCACCCAGAGGGGCGGCAGTATCCTGACCATCCGGGACGCGGATGTGAGCGCCCAGGGTCCCTACGGGCTCTGGGGCGGCGAAGGCGAGACTCTGATGGTGGAGAACGCTTCCGTAACGGTCCGGGGAACGGACGGGGCGATCCTGGACTTCGGCAATGGGATCACCCTCACCGGCTGTGAGATCACCGCGCCGGCGGGGGGCAAGGTGAAGAACGGGGCCGTCGTCACCTCCGGCGGGACCGTCGCGGAGGAGGTGACCATCGTCCCCGTGACCCATGTCACCGGCGTGACCCTGGACAAGACATCCCTGACCTTGATCACGGGAAAGAGCGGGACGCTGAAGGCCACGGTGAAACCGTCTGACGCCGCGGACAAGACCGTGAGCTGGAGCAGCTCCAGGCCTGCCGTGGCAGCCGTCAGCAGCAGCGGGAAAGTAACCGCCAAGGCCGAGGGGACCGCCGTCATCACCGTCACGACCAAGGACGGCGGGAAGACCGCCGCGTGTACCGTCACGGTGAAGGCTCCGACGGTCCCGGTCACCGGCGTGACCCTGGACAAAACATCCCTGACCTTGATCGCGGGGAAGAGCGGGACGCTGAAGGCCACGGTGAAGCCGTCTGACGCGTCGGACACAACTGTGACCTGGGAGAGCTCCGAACCCACAGTGGCGGTCGTCAGCAGCGGCGGGAAAGTGACGGGCGTGGCCCCGGGGAGCGCCGTGATCACCGTCAGGTCCGCCGACGGCGGCAAGACGGCGTACTGCGTCGTAACGGTGCAGGCGGAGACGGTCCCGATTGGGGAAGGCGCGATCTCCGTCAGCGGCGAGGTCATGGCCTATTCGGTCTGGCTGCCCGGCGGCGGGGAGCCTGCCCGCCTCATCGCCGCCTGGTACGACGGAAACGGCAGGATGCTGGGCTGCACTGTTGAGGATGTGGTGCAGGACGGGTTGAAGACCGGAATCATCACAGTGAAGAAGGATCAGAAGGAATACCGGCTGTTCGCCCTGGACAGAGAGAGCGGGAAGCCTCTGACTAAGGTCCTGACGACCGGGGGATGACCCTCCCTGCGGACACCAACCACACATTCAAAGAAAGAAGGGACGGAATATGAAGATGATCCGACGCTTTCTCGGCATGCTGATGGCCGCCGCCCTGCTGGCCGGGCTGCTGCCCGCCGATGTGCTGGCCGCCCCGGAGACCTATGACCTGAAAATCAAGGGTGTCCAGGTGACCAAAGATAACTGGATGGACGTGTTGCATGACGGGGTATTTCGGTACCAGTACAACGCCAAGACCCTGGTCATCGAAGGAGACTGTACGCTGGATGACGACGGTCCCGCTGCCATGATCGAGAGCGGCCTGGATGGCCTGACCATCTATGTAGAAAAACCATCGACGCTGACCCTGAAAAGGAGCGAGCCCGACAGCTGTTTATTCCGGCTGAGCGGAGACACGACCATCAAGAAAACCGGCAACACATCCGGAGCTCTGACCCTGGTCAACGAGGGTGCCGGCGGGACCGGCATCCTGGCTGACAACTGTGCCCTCACCCTGCAGTATGTCCCCCTGGAAACCAGGGACCTGACATACGGGATCCGGGGCCTGGGCAGCAATGCTTCCCTGACGATCGACGGCGCGAACGTGAAGATCCCCCGGCAGAAGAACGCGTCGCCGCCCGTTACGCCCAACGCCGCTGTCAGCGGCTTTATGAAGGGGATCGAATTGCTCAAAGCTGACCTGGTCATACCGGAGGATGGAAAGATCCTTGGCGGCGCCGTCTGCGGCCAGGACAACAACGCAGCCCTGGACCTGGTGATCCAGACCAGGGAATGGGATGACATCTTCGCAGCGGCAGATCCCTGGGAGTTGGATCTGAGTACCCTGGGAGAGTATGATTCGGAAACCGAAACATATACAGACTATGACATCGATCTCGCCGCGGTGTTCAACAGCTCCGAGGACCCGTCAAAAAACACGAAATGGAACCAGGTCGACAGCGTTCTCATCGTCAAGGGTTCCGTCCCGGAGGGCATGGAACTCGCGCCGGGGGAAACCGGGAGCGATCCCGGCCACAATACGCTCCTGCTCAAGGGACGTCCGGCCAAGCCCGGGACCTATGAGCTTTGGCTTCATCTGTTCGGCGAGGGTTTGATCAACGGCGGCAACACTGTGATAAACAATAAGTGTGAAAAGGTCATCCTGACGGTGAAGTATGAATCGACCCTGAAGGTCTACGACCTTTGGATCGACGGGATGCAGGCAGACAACGCCAATCAGCAGGATATCCTGGGCGACGGCGCCTTCTCCTATGCCCCCGATTCCAAGACTCTGACCATCCGGAAGAGCTATACCCAGGACTGGTCCGGCGCCCTCATCCGCAGCGGGATCGACGGCCTGATCGTCGACGTCCCGGAGAACGTCACCCTCTCCGCTTCCGGCACAGTCTTCCGGCTGGAGAAGAACACCCGGTTCCGGGGCGAGGGCAAGCTGACAGCCAAATCCACAGGCGGTGACGGGATCAAGGTCTCAGGCGGCGCGACACTGAACCTCCGGGACGCCGATCTGGCCGTGGAGGCCAAGGGGACCGCCGTTGCCGGCTCCGACGGCGGGGAGAAGCTATGGCTGGAAGACCTGCATCTCTCTGCCAAGGGCGGCGGGAAGGCGGTGGCAGGCTTCTCCGGGGGCATCACCCTGTATCCCTCTGACAGCACACTGATCAAAATGCCGTCGGGCGGAAAGGTCAGCGGCGGTAGCATCGTCAAGTCCGATGACTCCGCCGCCCCGGAGGTGGAGGTCAATTCCGTCAGGACCTACGGCCTGAAGATCGCGGGAAACACCGTCACGGAGGACAACCGGAAGGACGTTCTGGGAGACGGAGTGTTCTCCTTTGACGGAGAGAAGACCCTGACGGTAAAGGGCGACTGTACCTACGCAGGTTATATTATCCAGAATGATGGAACGGATGCGATTGACGGTCTGACGATCGTCATTGCCGGGGACGCGATCCTGGATAACGGAGCGTCCGGCTGGGCCCGCCCGATCTATTCTTCCAAAGATATCACCATCACCGGGCCCGGCAGCCTGACGCTTCGGGGGCCCTCCTTCGCAAATGCCCTGGATTTCACCGGCACGGTGCTCACCATCAAAAACCTGGATTTGACCCTGGAAGGCGGCGACTGGGGCGCCGTTCAGGGCAGCGGAATGTCTTCCTCCAAACTGATCGTGGAAAACGCTTCCGTCAACGCCTCCTGCGGAGGATCCAATTCTGCTGTCAACGGATTCAGCGGCGGCATCGAGCTCACCGGCTGTCAGATCACGGACCCTGCGGACGGCAAGGTCAGCGACGGAAAAATCATTTCATACGGCGGGAGCGTTGCCTCGAAGGTGACCATCAGCCGGATGCATCCCGTCAGCGGGGTGACGCTGAAGAAATCCGCCCTGACCCTGGCAGAGGGCAGCAGCGAGACCCTGACAGCCTCCGTTTCTCCCGAAAATGCCACCCTGAAAACCGTGACCTGGAAGAGCTCCGCCCCGACCGTGGCCACGGTCGACAGCGGCGGGACGGTCACGGCAGTGTCTGAGGGGACCGCCATCGTCACTGTCAAGACCGCCGACGGCGGGAAGACGGCCTCCTGCAAGGTCACCGTCGTTCCCCCGGTTCCCGTTGCCATGGTGGAGCTGGACAGGACGGAGCTGACGCTTCCCGTGGGGAACTACGACTTCCTGACGGCTACCGTATCCCCCGCCAACGCTACGACGAAAAGCGTTTCCTGGCAGAGCTCCGTTCCCGGCGTTGTGAGCGTAAACGCAAGCGGAAAGGTCACGGGCGTGTCCCCGGGAGAGGCTGTCGTCACCGTCAAGTCCGTTGACGGAGGGAAGAAAGCCGAATGCAGGATCAAGGTAGTCAAAGCCGTTCCTGTCACTGCCGTAACGCTGAATAAAAGCGCGCTCACGCTCCCCCTCGGCGGCAGCGAAACGCTGACGTCCTCGCTCACGCCGAAAGGCGCGACGAACCAAAACGTGACCTGGTCCAGCAGCAAGCCCTCTGTGGCTGCAGTCAACAGCATCGGGAAGGTCACGGCAGTGTCTGAGGGGACCGCGAAGATCACCGTCAAAACTGCGGACGGCGGGAAGACAGCCTCCTGCACCGTCACTGTTCAGCCCCAGATCCACGTTACCGATGTGAAGGTGAACATGAAAGAGCTGACTCTGGTGGTCGGTCAGTCACCTTTCAACAAAGAATGGCTGAAGGCGACGGTTTTTCCGGAAAACGCGACGAAACCGTATGTGACCTGGACGAGCGACAATCCCGCTGTGGCCGGCGTTGCCGAAGTCACCGGTGAGGTTTATGCAATCAAAGAGGGGACGGCCAACATCACCGTCACCTCCACGGACGGCGGAAAGAAGGATACCTGTAAGGTCACCGTGATCAAACCTGTTTTCGTCACCGGCGTGAGCCTCGACCCCTCGCTGTCCCTTTTCGTCGGCGAAAGCAAAAAGCTGGCCCCGGTCTTCAAGCCGTCCAACGCCACGAACAAGCTGGTGATCTGGACCAGCACCAACGAAGGGATCGCCAAGGTGGATTCCTACGGCGTGGTCACCGGGAAGTCCGAGGGAACCGCCGCCATCTCCGGGCAGACGGTGGACGGCGGAAAAACGATGGTCTGTGCCGTAACGGTCATGAAACCGAACTTGCCTGTCACCGGCGTAAGCCTGGATCGAACCGAGATGGGGCTGACCATCGGAGGAACCAAGACCCTGACGGCCACCGTAGCGCCCGCCGGAGCGGCGGATAAGAGCGTGACCTGGTCCAGCAGCAAGCCCGCTGTGGCTACGGTGAACAGCAGCGGCAAGGTAACGGCGGTGTCCGCCGGCACCGCTGTCATCACCGTCAAGACGAAGGACGGCGGAAAGACCGCCGCCTGCACCGTCACGGTGAAGGCCCCGGTGTCTGTCACCGGCGTAAGCCTGAATCGAACCGAGATGGGGCTGACCATCGGAGGAACCAAGACCCTGACAGCCACCGTAACGCCCGTCGGAGCGGCGAATAAGAGCGTGACCTGGTCCAGCAGCAAGCCCGCTGTGGCCACGGTGGACAATACCGGCAATGTGACGGCTGTCTCTGCCGGCACCGCTGTCATCACCGTCAAGACGATGGACGGCGGAAAGACTGCGGTCTGCACCGTCAAGGTCACATCTACGCCGGTGTCCGTCACCGGCGTGAAGCTGGACATGACTTTAATGTCCCTGGTCACCGGCACCAGCGGGATACTGAAAGCCATTGTCAGTCCTGCAGATGCCACCAATGACGCAGTGTCCTGGACCAGCAGCAAGCCTTCTGTCGCCACGGTAGACAACACCGGCAAGGTAACGGCGGTGTCCGCCGGCACTGCAACCATCACCGTCAAAACCAAGGACGGCGAAAAGACCGCTGCCTGCAATGTCACCGTGACCAAGAAGGAATGGTTCTTTGACAAAGCAACTGGAGACATCATAGTCACCGGCGCCGTAAAGGAAGACTGCCCCGTTATCGTGGCCTCCTACAGCGGGGACAGCCAGTTCCTCGGCGCGGTCTTCGTCACCAAGGATACTTCTTCCGTGGTCAAGGACGGCGCATACTACGTCAACATCTTCTGGGTGGACAAAACCACCTTTGCGCCTAAGTGTCCATCCGAGACAGTGGTCTTGTCTTGATCTCGGCATATCAGATGTGTTTCCCTTGACTTGCCTTGCGTTCCTTGCCTTTGAAGATGCCATTTGTCTCTGCAAGCTATGCTTTCGGTTGGGGTATAGGGAAACGGGAGGAAATCGTTTCCGATGAGCACCTTTTCTATCGAAGTGTTATAATCTAATCCATGACAATGGCGCACATACGGGGCAGCTTCGGCTGCCCCGTATGTGCGATCTGCGAGGCCGGCGGCGGTGACATCCGAATGTCCCTCCACCCGTCGTCGCGCTGCTCCTTCCAAGGGGCTCCCGCCCCTTGCGTGGCTGCGCCGCTATCCCCGTTGCCCTGGAGAGGGATGAATACAGCAACTAATGAAGGAATGCCGCGCCATGGTGTTCACCTCCGTCCCTGGCCCTCGTCCCCCGTCCCCCGTTCCGCTGTCTCACCGCCGCAGCGGTGGGACAGCACCGGGAAGCGCGGGTGCGGTTTCCGGTTGCTCCTCTGCCCCTCCATGCCGGGGCAGAGGAGTGCCCGACCCAGGAGCGAAATGCCCCTTGAACGAAGCGCAGCTTTGTGCGAGGGGTGTATTTCGCTCTCAAACGGCGAGGCCTTTGAGGTGGCGCTGCCGCGCCATTTTTTCTTTCAGCTTGTATCAACCGTTGACAGACTTTCGGCTCATTCTACCCTCCGAACTTCGCTCTGCCGTCTCAGGTCACGACCTTGATTGACCGCCATAAACCGCTCCAGCGTATCCGTGCGGATGATGGTCTTGCGCCCTACCTTCAGCACGGGGAGCTTGCCCCATTCCACCAGCTGACGCATGGTGTTCCGGCCAATGCCGGAGACCTCGGCCGCTTCCTCTATCGTCATGCCCATCTTTGCAACGCTCATCGTCTATACCTCCCTTCTGATAAACTCGTTTTGCAACGTCGGTCTTACGATTATACCTATTCTGCTATCAAATGTCAATTCTTTTTGCAACTCTATTTCAATATTTTAGGGTGTTATTTGAAAATTTCTATTGCAAACCGCAACGAGATGTGTTAGTATAGGTTGCGAAAGGTGGGATGCACCGTGAAATCGAAGAATGAGTTCACCGCAAAACAAGTCGGAGATCGTATCCGGGAGCGGCGAACAGAGCTGCGGCTCTCCATGGGCCAGCTTGGGGACCGGCTGGGTGTGAACAAATCCACCATCCAGCGGTATGAGGCCAACGGCATCGACCCCAAGAAAACGTACATGATCGTTTCCCTGTCCGAAGCTCTGGAAACGACACCGGAGTGGCTGACCGGCCAGTCCGAAACGAAGGAATACGATTCCTATACCAAATGCAAGAAAGACATCGACGGGCACATTGTCGCCTGTCTGGAGGAGATGATTGCCTCGGTGAGGGGGGAACCTCACCAGCAAATGCTGACTACATTCCTCGGAAACCTGGTGGACCTGTACGCCATCTTCTGCGGCCATTTCGCAAGGGCCATGGAGGAGGTGGAACACGCCGCTGGGGATGAGGGCTTGAAAGAATCCATCCGACGCTATGCCATCGAGATCGGGGACATCACCCAGCGGGTATATGTCAAGGAGATGGAAGCGCCCATTGAAGATATGAAGCGGTTCCTGGACGGGCTGCTGCATCTCTACGACGAGGGCCGCACCAGGGTGTCCATGGGCGACCTTTTCGAGATCAAAACCGAAGCCAGAAAAAGGCTGACTGAACGAAATAATTCCGTGGAACAATGATATGAAAAAAGCCGTTCCCATGGAACGGCGGATGTGCTATAATCCAGTTACGCACAACATAGGTCACAGGCCCGATTGCCACGGATACGGAAAGGAGAATCAAATATCTATGGCAAAAGGTTCTGTGAGAAAGAAAGGCAACAAGTGGTACTACCGCTTCTACGTGGAAAACGAGAGCGGGAAACAGGTTCAAAAGGAATATGTGGGCACGGAGAGCAAAAGCGAGACCGAAGCCCTGCTTCGCAAGGCGATGGAGGACTATGAGGCGAAGAAGTTCGTTGCCAGGTCCGAAAATGTCACCGTGGGCGAGCTGCTGGATTTGTGGGTGGAGGAAGAATTGAAGCCCGGTAATCTGAGCAACGGTACGGTGATGCTGTATCAGAGCACTATCAGCCGGATCAAGCAGTATCCCATTGCGGACCGCAAGCTCAAGAGCGTCACCCCGGAGCATTTGCAGAGCTTCTTCGACCGGCTGGCGTTCGGCGGCACGAAGGAGGACGGTTCAGAGGCCAAGCCTCTGGCAAGCGGTTCCATTCGTCCGTATTCGGCAATCATGCAGGGAGCGTTTCGCTTCGCGGTGTTCCCCAAGCGGCTGCTGACCTTCAACCCGATGCAGTATGTGAAGGTCAGGAAGAAGCAGGAGACGCAGGAGCTGTTCACAGATGGGGACGAAGGCGGTATCGCTGTTCCCACCATCAGCTTTGAACAGTACACATCGTTGACGGACTGGCTGAAAAAGAAGGACAATCCGGCGCTCCTGCCCATCCAGATCGCCTACTTCACGGGACTCCGTATCGGAGAAGTCTGCGCCCTCACCTGGCAGGACATCGACCTCAAGGAGCAGACCATCACGGTGCGGCGCAGTATGCGATACAACGGGACGAGGCACAAGACGGAGATCGGGACGACCAAGCGGAGCAAGGTCCGAACGGTTGACTTCTGCGACACCCTGGCGGCGATCTTCAAAGCAGCCAAGCTGGAACAGAACAAAAGCCGGCTCAGGTACGGACCACTCTACAGTCTGAACTACTACAAGCAGGTTCAGGAAAAGGGCCGCAGCTACTACGAGCTTTACAGTCTCCCGCAGTCCGAGGGAGCCCCGGAGGGCTACAGGGAAATCTTCTTTGTCTGCCTCCGGTCTGATGGGTGTTACGAGGCACCCAGAACGGTCAGTCTTGCCTGCCGCACAGCGGCCAGAAAGGTGCCGGGGCTTGAGGGCTTCCATTTCCATCAGCTTCGGCACACGTTCACGAGTAACCTGCTCTCCAACGGCGCAGCCCCCAAGGATGTCCAGGAACTGCTTGGCCACGCCGACGTCAGTACCACGATGAACATCTACGCCCACGCCACGAGGGAAGCGAAACGCTCCTCGGCCCGCCTGATGGATCAGGTAGTGGGCGGAAAGTAAAAAGTTTCCCTTGTTTTTGCTCTTAAGGGCAGAAACAAGGGAAACGGAGGGCCGAAGGCTTTGAGAACAAACGATGGGCCCTTATATTTCAAGGATTTTTGAGGATATGCTAAGACAAATTCCGATTTGGCGAAATTATTGTTACCTCTCTATCAGTGCAGTCATGATCCTGCTTTTACTAAAGCAGAAAGGAGACGCTTCCTTACCGGGCGCCTCCTTTATTCGTTTCGCTTTTTTATTATATTTTCGTCTTCCGCTTATGCGTCGAAAACGTCACAGCCGTCGTCGATATGCCATGCAGCGGCAAACCCTGCGCGTACTGCGTTAGATATCTGACCGATCTTACTCGAGTCGCCTACGATATACGTATTCTCGAAGTTTGCCTTTACATCCTGTGCAAGGTCGTTTACGGACTTAACGCCGGATGCAAATACGGTGCAGTCTGCCTGCATGGTGTAGCGTTCGCCGGTCGATACCTTTTCAAGCGTTATCACGTTGTTGTCAACGGAGAGCACCTTAACGCCGGGAACTGCGTCGTAATTGTCGTATTTTGCAAGGAACTGCTTTAAGTATCTGATGTTCGGGCCGATGCTCTGCATTCCTATCTCGGGGAGCATATCTACTACGGTGGTGTCAACTCCCTGCTCCAAGAGGAAGTGAGCCGTTTCCATACCCGTCATGCCGCTTCCTACAACTACCGCCTTCTGGCCCTTCTCAAGCTTTACTTTCTCAAGAAGCATCTGGTTTGCGGTGCAGCAAAGGGAATCGTTTATTTTCACGAACGAGGGGATAAAGTCGGTGCCGCCGGTTGCGAGGACTACTGCATAAGGGCTGAATTCCTTCAGCATATCAACGGTAACGTCCGTATTCAGTCTTACCTTTACTCCCCATCTTTCAAGGTTGTTCTCGTAATACTTAACGAGCCAGCCGAGTCTGAACTTGTGCGGGGGAAGCTTTGCGATATTAAGCTGACCGCCGAGCTTGTTTCTTCTTTCGAACAGCGTAACGTCGAATCCGCGTATAGCAAGCACTCTTGCCGCCTCGCAGCCCGCGCTGCCGCCGCCTACTACGGCTATCTTTCTTCTCGCGCCGTTCTTATTGAACATTTTAAGCTCGGTCTCATAGCCCATCGTGGGATTTACGGCGCACTCAAGTCTGCCGCGTCCGTCGCTCGTAGCGCAGTGCATGCATACGATGCAGGGTCTTACCTGCTCGGGATGACCTGCCTTTAACTTATTTACGAAGCTTGCGTCTGCAAGATGCGGACGAGCCATAGATACCATATCGCACTTGCCGTCTGCAATAAGGCTGTCTGCATAGTCGAAGTCGCGGATAAGGCTTACGCCGATAACGGGCACCTTAACTACCTTCTTTATGCCCTCTGCAAGCGGAATGAGCCAGCCCTGGTCGTAAAGCGCGGGAGCGATGATGCCCTGCGGTGCAAGGCCGCCGCCTGCCGATACGCTTATGATGTCGGCGCCATAGCTCTCAAGCAGCTTTGCCATCTCCTGAGCCTCGAAAAGCTTCATGCCGCCCTCGTCTCCGAGAAGGTCGTCGGCAGAGATCCTTACGGAGATGGGGAAGTTCGGACCTGCAAGCTTTCTTATGCCGGCCATTATCTCTTTAACTATTCTTAAACGGTTCTCAAGGCTTCCGCCGTATTCGTCTGTTCTTCTGTTAAGATAGGGGCTTACGAACTGGTTCAAAAGATAACCGTGCGCGCAGTGTACCTCAACGCCGTCAAAGTTCGCATACTGAGCGACTCTGGCGCCCTCTATGAATTTTGCGATAACGTCCTTTATCTCGGCTATCGTCATCTCTCTCGGAGGCAGATTGCCGGGCATTGCAATGGGGCTCGGCGCTATAGGCTGCATACCCGTAAACTCATACTTTGCCATACTGCCGCCATGGTGAAGCTGTAAGAATATTCTCGAATCAAAGCGATGTACGGCTTCCGCTACCTTTCTAAGACCTCCCGCAAGCTGGATATTGTACGCGCCGAGCTGGTTCATACCGCCGGGAGCGTCTTTGTCTACGCGGCAGAACTCCGTATATATAAGACCCGTGCCGCCGCGTGCGCGCGCCTTGAAGTATTCAACGAGGTCAGGCGTTACCGAACCGTCAAAATTTGCAAATCCCGTAGCCATACCCGTCATTACGATACGATTTTTGATAGTAAGTTTGCCTATCTGGATGGGCTTGAATAAATTTTCATATGCCATGATTATACCTCCTATACTTTCCGATTATTTTACCACACAATAAAATATTATAAAGGAGGCGTTTTATTTATGTCAACGGACAAGTATACACAATATCTCAGGTCAAATTACGCATGTATTGTTTATTATTCAGTATATAAACGGTAAAAAGCACATCCCGTATATTTATACAGTTATCTCAGCTATGATTTTTGTGCTCATCGCATTTATCTTTTTAAAATCCATTGCGCCCGTATATATCTTTTCAAGTTCATCGTGCAGCGACTTTGCTTCTTTTACATATTCAACTGCGCGCGCTGTAAGAGCGCGATAAAGCGACATGTCGAATTTGATCTTCTGACGATTCTTGCGGCGCGCCTCCTCGGATACGTATCTGTCTAAGTTTATGCGTCTGAAAACGTCCCCCGAATAATCATGAAAAGAGTTCACGCTCACGAAGGCGAGCGACAGCTCCTCTACGATAACGTGCTCCGGGAAACCTGCGGGCGACATCGGACAATAGCAGTTGATCACGTTATATCCCGCTTTCGTGGCCGCACGGCTCAGCGCCGAAAAGAATGGACCTCCTGTTTTGAACGTATCTAAAACAGCGTATACCCTCTCGAAGGCTTTAAGGTTTTCATTAAGATAATGCTTTACTCCGAGCGGCGTTATGCCGCTTATAAAACGCGACGACTGCGCACCGCAGGCGGGATCGTCTTTTTTCTTAAATTCTTTCTTTGCGATACGAGCCGCCGTACGCTCCATTCGCAAAACGTCCACCTCTTCCGAGATAAGAGACCCCATATCGTCGTGCGCGCCCTTGGCTGCCGCCAAAAAACAATATGCGCTGTTAAAGCATTTGCTTATACGTCCGCTTAAAGCTTCTATTTCACTGCGCGCCGCCGTAAGCTTTTGTCTGTTCCAAAATCCGCCTAAGTTTATGATCTCGTCATACGCGCCCGGATATACGGGATCGACCGTGTGCGGCGCGGTGCCGTCAACAAAAGCGACTCCGCGTTCTTCTATTACTATTGCGTCGAGCGAGTCGGGATCAGATGAGCATACGATCTGTTCCACGCTCCCGCCTTCTTTCTGCGCGGCCTTTACCGCTTTTTTCATAAAGCTTGATTTCCCTGTGCCGGGGCCTCCCTTTATTATGATCTTGCGCGCAGGCGCGGCGCGATCAAGCTCATCGTAATATGAAAAGAAGCCTCCCGGGGTGTTGGCGCCGAGATAAAAAATTCCCTGCAAAAAAAATCATCCTCTCGCGTGTATTTTCGGATCGTTCCGTAATATAATATTGTTAATTAAATGAAATTGTGATTGACATAAATGATAAATTGTGTTAGCATAACTTAAAGATTAAAAGGGAGTAGTCGTAAACGCAGGCCGACAATCTCGGTCGGGAAAGCCTGACCCGGTACTGCGTGCTTTCTTTGACTGAAAGTGACAAGACTTTTATCGGACAGTTTTCCGATAAAAGTCTTTTTGATTATAAGACCGATTTAAGGGTTTAAGGAGGTTGTATATGGATTTTTATAAAAGGACCATACAAGAATCTTTTGACGCCGTATCTTCGCAAAAAGAAGGTCTGACAAGCGAGGAGGCTAAACGCAGAATAGAGCAGTTCGGCAAGAACAGGTTGTCCGAAGCGCGCCAAAAGAGCGGACTTCAGGTGTTTTTTGAACAGTTTAAGGATCTTCTGGTTATAATACTTATCATAGCCGCCATGATCTCCATGATAACGGGCAATTCCGAAAGCACTATAGTAATAATAGTTGTGCTTATCATAAATGCCATCTTGGGCACAGTGCAGCATTTTAAGGCGGAGCAGTCGCTAAGCAGCCTTCGTGCGTTAAGCTCGCCTACCGCAAAGGTCATACGCGACGGCCAGAACGTTCAGATACCTTCCGAAGACGTCGTAATAGGCGATATCCTGATGCTTGAAGCCGGAGACCTCGTTGTTGCAGACGGCAGGATAATCGATAATTTTTCGCTTCAGGTGCAGGAAAGCGCGCTTACCGGCGAGTCGCAAAGCGTTGATAAAAGCGACCTGACGATAAACGGCGATAATATTGCCCTCGGCGACCGCATCAATATGGTGTACTCCGGCTCGCTTGTTACTTACGGGCGCGCCCAAGTGCTTGTAACTGGCACCGCCATGACTACCGAGATAGGCAAAATTGCCGATCTGCTCAATCAGACGAAGGAAAAGCGCACTCCTCTTCAGGAGAATCTCGACGACTTTTCGAAAAAGCTTTCGATAATAATAATGATCATCTGCGCCGTAGTATTCGTTTTGGGCATGGTGCGCCAAATGCCGGTGCTCGATTCGCTCATGTTCGCAGTGGCGCTGGCTGTGGCTGCAATACCCGAAGCGCTTTCGTCGATAGTTACCATCGCGCTTGCCCTCGGCACTCAGAAAATGGCAAACGAAAACGCAATAATCAAGAAGCTCAAGGCTGTTGAGGGACTTGGCTGCGTTTCTATAATCTGTTCGGACAAGACCGGCACGCTCACGCAGAACAAGATGACCGTGCAGCGCATATATGCGGGCGACGAGCTCTTTGAAATATCAAAAACGGATTACTCAAATAAGACGCACGCGCTTTTGCTGCTTTGCAGTCTCTTGTGCAACGACTCGTATTACTCGGAAGGCAAGCCTATAGGCGACCCCACGGAGATCGCACTTTTGGATTATTATGCAAAGCTGCGCCCCGACGCGTATCAGATGCGTGAAAAAATCGACCGCATGGACGAAATACCGTTCGACTCCGACAGAAAGCTGATGAGTACTTCCCATATGATTGGCAGCACCTATACTATGTTCACAAAAGGCGCGCCCGATGTGGTATTTGGCCGTATCAACAGGATAATGGGCTCGGACGGAATGGTGCGGCCCGTAAGCGACGCCGACATAATAGATCTAAGAAAGATAAACAACAGCCTATCGGCAAACGGCCTTCGCGTTCTCGCCTTCGCCATGAAGAGCGCGGCGCGCGATATCCCGCTTACAGTTGACGACGAAAAGGATCTTATATTTATCGGTCTTATCGCAATGATAGACCCGCCGCGCGAGGAATCGCGCCAAGCCGTAGCTGACTGCCGCATGGCAGGTATAAAGCCGATAATGATAACGGGAGACCATAAAATAACGGCTACGAGCATAGCGAAAAGCATAGGAATTTTCGAGGAGGGCGATTTGAGCTTAAACGGCGTCGAGGTAGACAGACTGAGCGACGACGAGCTTATGGAGATACTGCCCAACGTATCCGTTTATGCGCGCGTTTCACCGGAGAACAAGATACGCATCGTCGAATTATGGCAGCGCGCCGGACAGATCGTCGCCATGACGGGCGACGGCGTGAACGACGCTCCCGCACTGAAAAAAGCCGATATAGGAATTGCGATGGGCATAACCGGTACCGAGGTATCAAAGGATGCGGCTTCGATGATACTTACCGACGACAATTTCGCAACGATAATAAAAGCCGTAATGAACGGCAGAAGCATTTACAGCAACATCAAGAACTCGATAAAGTTTCTGCTTTCCGGCAATATGTCGGGCATACTTGCAGTTTTATACGCAGTTATTGCGGCGCTGCCCATGCCTTTCACCGCAGTGCATCTTTTGTTCATCAATCTGCTCACCGACAGCCTTCCCGCTATCGCAATGAGCATGGAGCCTGCGAACAGGGGGCTTTTGAAGGATAAGCCCAGAGGGCGCAGCGAATCTATACTTTCGGGAAATTTCTTCAGGGACGTGATAACCTGGGGCATACTTATCGGCGTGTTCACGATGATATCGTATTATATCGGTCTAGGCATAAGCTCGGCTGCGGCAAGCACCATGGCGTTCTCAACGCTCTGCCTCGGACGTCTTTTCCACGGCTTCAACTGCCGCGGAAGTCAGTCCATCGTTAAGCTGGGGCTTACGACGAATAAGTTTTCGATATTCGCTTTTCTTATAGGATTGGGACTGCTTGCGCTCGTGCTGCTCGCGCCGCCGCTTCAGCCGTGGTTCGACGTTGTGCCGCTGCCCGCCATAGACCTTGCGTATATCGTGCTGTGCGCTTTCTGCCCCACGCTTATAATACAGCTGGTACGCATTATAAAAGAATTTGCAATGAAAAAGTAAGGAGGCTTTTGATATGAGCGATGAAAAAGAAGCTCCCCCCAAAAAAGAAGCTCCTCTTGATATCTCGTACTTTTTAGACGAGCACGGTATTCTTATGGCGGATAAGCTTAAAGAATATGAGGCTTCACGGGATGCTAAGAATAACGAAAAGCCCAAATAAAACCGCACGTTCGGCACAAAAAAACAGCGAGGCGTTTTGCCTCGCTGTTTTTTTATTGATCTGTATCTGCTTATTTTGCCATCTGGATGAGAAGCTCGCCTGCCTTTACGGACTGGCCTTCCTTTATGTAT
>JAFQZS010000002.1 GCA_017405765.1 Clostridia bacterium | reverse complement strand
CCCTTTACTGCCCCGCTACTCCCCTTGCCGCGTCCCCCGGAAATTTTGGTTCTTTTTTTGTAAAAAGAACCGCCCGCCGCGCAGGCGATTAAAATCTTAAAAGCGCCAGCTTTTAAAAAATTGTCCTTGCTTTTAAGCAAGAAAAAGGATAATTGAATGGGAATTATAGAACGCAGTTCTAATGAAACTCCCTGCTTCGCGGGGGGCTTCCCCCCGTGTCATTGTCGAGGAGCGAAGCGACGAAGAATCTTATTGCAGAAAGATCCTTCGCTTCGCTCAGGATGACAAGGGGGAGGCTCAGGATGACAAGGGGGAGGCTCAGGATGACAAGGGGGAGGCTCAGGATGACAAGGGGGAGGCTCAGGATGACAAAGGGGGGCGCTCAGGATGACAAAGGGGGCGCGCCTGCGCGGCAGAGGCGCAAAGGGGCTTTAGGGCCACGGGACCCAAAAACAAACGCCCGACGCTTTTAGCGCGTCGGGCATTATTATGCGAATTTCTTTAAAGAAGCTCGGCGATGGCGAGCACCTTTTTTGCCACGGTAACGGCGTCGGGGCCGGATACGATAACGGCGCCCTCTCTTGCCCAGTCGCCCTTCGAGTGGAATATCGGAAGCTCACTGTGTCCCGCCGTAAGCCCCTTCTTCATCGTGCTCTCCCACGAATCGGAGTCGGGTATCTCATAGAGCGTATAGCCTGCCTTTGAAAGCGCCTCTATGAGCTTGGGCGAATATCTTATCTCCATAACGGAGCGCACGTTCTTGTCGAACGAATGCATCATTATAAGCACGTAAGACGTGTTCACCGAAGCCGCCCAATCGGGATATGCATATACCGCGGGAAGCCCGTTTATCACCGTTATCCTGCCGGGTATGCCCGCAACGTCCTCGGGCGTTTTCGGGTCGCTCGTGCACATCGTTATATTGCTTCTTACCTCGGGGATGAGCGGCGTCACTTTTTTGGACGCGCACACCATTTTGGCCGCTTCAACTATCTGACCGAGTATTTCATATCTTTCGCTGTTCATATTGTCCCTCCCGAAAAAAGTGTTTTATTATAGCTATAATTTTACAATAAGGCGGTTCGGCTGTCAATAAATACTTGCCATTCACATCATGCGCGCCCGCATAGTATTATATAACACGGGCGGCGGGCGCGTCCCGCTTTTGCCCTTTATATAGATAGACCGGGGAGAATAACGATGCAGCAGACGAACAACAGCGCAAAATGCGGCTGCTTGGGCGGCGCGGCGGACGCGGCGGTTTTTCCGTATACGACGTGTACGCCGCTCCCTCTTGCCATGGTATACGCGCCGATGCAGGCGTGGGAAGGGCTTTACGACGCCGAGGCGGCGCTTATGCGAGGCACGCTTTTTACGGCTCTCGACAAGCCCTTTATAGGCGAGGAGGCGACGCCCGAATGAACGGCAAAAAAGAAAAGCTCATGCGCGAGATACAGATAATGAGCTTTGCCATAGTTGAAACAAATCTCTTTCTTAACACGCATCCCGAATGCGAAAAGGCCATAGCCTTTTTAAACGAGACGCGAGAGAGGAAAGCGGCGAAGGCCGCAGAGTACGAAAAAAAATACGGACCGCTTACCGCGGCGGGAAGAGAGTACGACGGCGCGTTTTCATGGGCAAAGGGCCCGTGGCCGTGGGAATACGATTTTGAGACGGAGAATGCGGAGGTGAACGGCTGATGTGGATATATGAAAAGAAGCTTCAATACCCCGTGAAGATAAAAAATCCCGATCCGACGGCGGCCAAGATAATAATGGCGCAGCTGGGCGGGCCGCACGGGGAGCTTGGCGCGGCGACGCGCTATCTTTCGCAGAGGATATCCGCGCCCGACAGCCGAATAAAGGCCACCCTAAACGACGTGGGCACGGAGGAGCTTGCGCATCTTGAGATGGTGAGCGCCATTATCCATCAGCTCACGCGAAAAATGACGCCCGAACAGATAAAGGAAAGCGGCCTCGACGCCTATTTCGTAGATCATACGGCGGGCATATATCCCGCCGATGCGAACGGCACTCCGTTTTCGGCGAAAACCATCGCCTCGACGGGCGATACACTCGCGGACCTTTTTGAGGACCTTGCGGCGGAAGAGAAGGCAAGACTCAGCTACGACAATATCCTGCGCCTTATAGACGATCCCGACATAAGGGACCCGATAAAGTTTTTGCGCGAGCGCGAGATAGTACACTTCCAGCGCTTCGGCGAGGCGCTTGAGATAGCAAAATCAAAGCTGGACTGCAAAAACTATTACGCATACAACCCTTCGTTCGATAAGTAAGCCAAAAAAAGAGCACGGGCAGACGTCGTTATACGTCCTGCCCGTGTTTTTTCGTCCTGTGGTCTCTTTCTCTATTTTTCTTCTGCCTCGGCCTCTATCTTTTCGCCTTCTATCTTCTTTTGCTCGTTTTTCTTTCCGCGTATAAAGAATAATACCAAAAGGACTGTCACGGCGGTGCAGACGGTCATGCCTATATAGCTGTGATGCACGTTTGCCACCGTATAATGTCCGGCCTCGGCGCCTGCCGACAAAAGCGCCACGAAGCCCGCCGTGCCCAAAGCGCTGCCCATCGTGCGAAGGCACGTGATGAGCGCGTTTCCGTCGGTCTTTTTCGCGCCCTCAAGCTTCGCCATGCCGAAGGTGACGAGATTCATTACGACAAAGGCCATGCCTATGCCGAAAACTATAAGTATGGCTATGAGAAGCACAACGTGGCTGTCCTGTCTTATAAAGAGGATGCAGGCGTTGCTCAGCGTTATAAGTATGCAGCCTATGAGCGCAAGCGGGCGCATACCTATTTTGTCGAAAAGCTTTCCCGTGAAGGGGCTAAGTACCGCCATGATAACGGAGCAGGGCGCGATGATTATACCGAACATCGTGGCGCTGTGTCCCATTATCGTCTGAACGAGGATAGGCATTATAGTGGGCATGGCGTTCATCGTGCCGTAGAGTATCACGCTCATGATAACGGCTACGGCGAAATCGCGCGTTTTGAATACGCGCAGATTGAGAAGCGGATATTCAAGCTTCATCTGTCTGAGCGCGAACACGACGAGCGCGGCGACGCCCACGAGAAGCAAAAGCCCCGTTTGTATACTGAGAAACGGATATGTGCCGATATTCCCCACGCCGAGCACTACGCCCGTAAAGCCTATGGCGGCAAGTATCATTGAGGGAACGTCGAAGCGCTGGGGCATGTTTTCAAGCACGTTTCGCATGAAGATAAGGCCCAAAACGACGTCAAGGATGCATAAAAGCAGTATTATCCAGAATATGAGCCGCCACGAATAGTGGTCTATAACGAGACCGCCGAGTATGGGGCCGAGTATCGGCGCGAGCACAACGGCAAAGCCGTATACGCCCATTGCGAAGCCGCGCCGCCCTTCGGGGACTATCGTAAGTATAACTACCTGCGTAAGCGAAATTATTATGCCGTAGCCCACGCCCTGAACTACTCTTCCGGCGAGCATCACGCCGTAAGTGGGGCATACGGCGCAAAGCAGCACGCCCGCCGTGAAGATGAGCATACCCGTTAAAAAGAGGGGGCGCGTTCTGAATTTTTTGATTATTACAGCCGTTGCAAGTATCATTACGCCGCTTACGAGCGAATAAATGCTCGTTACAAGCTGCGCCTGCGAAGCCGGAATGGCAAATTCGGCCATGATGGCGGGCAGAGCGGTGCTCATTACCGTGGATACGAGCGCTGTTATTATCGCGCCGAGCACCAAAACGACAAAGACGCCTTTGGAGTTTACGTTTGTATTCATGCAGGGATCCTTTCAAACAAGTAAATATAAATTGACTATATTATAATAAGTAATATGGATGAAAAAATCAAACACAATAAAAAACATTGTTGGAAACAAGTGTAGTTTTGGGGCGCTTTTATTTGATTTTGCGCAAAAAAAAACGAACGGGCGCGTCCGTTCGTCTTTTTATTTTGACGATTTATGCTTCTTTTTCTCCTTCGGCAACAAGCTGATCGTAAAAATGCTTATAGGGCGGGATTATTTCATAATCCCGAAGCTCCTTTCTCGTGACCCATGTATAGTCGTTATGTTCGTTTAAAGTAAGCTCGCCGCCCACTATCTTCGCACGGTACATTATGACCTCGACTTCCCATTTCATAAAAGCGTAAACGCCCTTGGAGTAAAGACCCGTCACCTCGATATCAAGATTGAGCTCCTCTTTGTATTCGCGCTTTATGGCTTCGTCGCTTGGCTCGCCGGGGCGCACTTTTCCGCCCGGAAACTCCCACATGAGCGGAAGCTCGTCTTCTTTGCTTCTCTGCGCGATGAATATTTTGTCGCCGTCCTCTACGAGCGCCGTAACTACCTGAGGCATATTTTAAACATCTCCTTTTAAAGTAAATTAGGTGTTATAATTTGCTATTTGAGTTTATTTTACCACAAACAGAGCGCATAACCAAGGTTTTAATACACATTTTAACAAAATTTTTACCCCCCACACCCCCAAGGGGGGGAGGGCATACGCCTCTCATGCGAGGCGGGGAGTTTCTTTAGAACTGCGTTCTATAACTTCCTATTCAATTATCCTTTTTCTTGCTTAAAAGCAAGGACAATTTTTAGAACTCCGTTCTAAAGACTTTATCCCCCTGCCGGGGGCGTACTTTTCACAAAAGCGCTGCTTTTGAAACATTTCTCTTGCTTTTAAAGCAAGGACAAATTTTTAGAACCAAGGTTCTAAGACTCCTATTCGCCTGCGCGGCGGGCGGTTCTAAAGCCTTCCCCTTGAGGGGAAGGTGCCCCGCAGGGGCGGTTGAGGTGATATAGAACTGCGTTCTATAACATTCTATTCAATTATCCTTTCCCTTGCTTTG
>JAFQZS010000001.1 GCA_017405765.1 Clostridia bacterium | reverse complement strand
TTGCAGCAATTCACGAATTTTCTCCCTCCGTGCTCGTTCCTCGGAACTGCGTTTTCTTCTGCTGCTCATAATTAAACCTCCAATATGGTGCTTCTATTTTACACCTTATCGGAGGTTTACACAATTTTCGGGACGGCCTCCTTATGAAAAACAAAGGGGGCGTGAAAACGCCCCCCTTGTTTTTTTACAGATCTCGTCCGCAGTATTCGCACTGCACCTTTTCGTCGGGCATCTTCTGAAGCGAAGCTCCGCATCCGGGGCAAATTACGGTCACCGGTCCCGTAAGGTCTTCGATTTGCGACGACTCGTTCAAAGGAAGAAGCAGACGGTCCGTATATTCATCAAATGCAAAGTTTTTCATGTATCCGCGGCGGGAAAGAGCTTTAAGCTTGGCTGCCGCATTCGTCGTATGAAGCGCTTCGTCAAGATTTGTAAGCTCGATGTATGGCTCTTTGGATGAGGCAAGCACGGCGCCGTATTTTTCGGCGGTCGATTTACGAAAGAAAATAAGACCTAAAAAGAATACGGGCAAAAGTATGATTATATCCATAACGACAGCAACAGGCACGTCGGGATTGCCGCTTTCTATATAATCACGCGTTACCGACAGAGCGGCAATGAAAAAAATCACGCACAAAAGTATAACGGGTACGGCCCATGCTGTGCTCGTTTTAGTTTTTTTTGTAATATAATTGTCGGCGGATTTGTGCTTCTTTGTACGCGAATAAGAAGCGTAACGGCTGTCTTGCCTGATATCTTCGGGAGCCTTTTTCATATGAATAGCCTCTTCCTTTTACTAGCTGCGCTTAAAAAACTTCACTGCCTCATCGACTACCGTTATCATCGCGGACGCAGGCTTGAACATGAAATGGTCTGTATCTTCTATTATAATAAGGGGTATGTCGAGTGCATTTGAAAATTCGCTGACCCACTCGAGCGGAACGTTTTTGTCTTTTGCGCCATGGATCATAACGAAGTCGCCCTGTCCTTTTTTAAGAAGATTTATGGGACGGTATTCTTTGAATTCCTCGTAGAGCTGCTTCATCATTTTGAGCGGGCGAAGCGGCCCTTTATCCAAAACGACGTACCCCTGCTCATTAAGCGTACGAAAAGCATCCGGCGCGGCGGCTCTCTCGATAACCTTTGCCATATCGACTGCGGCGCATCTTAAAAAAGCGCGGCGGCCTAAAGGCTTTCTCATTGCAAAATGAAGAAGCAGCGTATATGCGCCGAAGCTCGACGCAAAATATGCTATCTCAGCATCCGGCGAAATCGCGCGCACATGCTCTTCAACCGATGCAAGGTCGTCGAGACAGTTGCCCATCAAAAACTTTTCGCCGTCAACGGGGCTTTCATCATGACCGGGAAAGTCAAAGCAGATAGATGATATGCCTTCGTTTTCAAGTGCGGGTATAATTGCGGCAGTAGTTGGAGTATATTTCAAGCTGCGAAACTCATGTATGATTATTACGACAAGTCTGTCGCTTCCCGAAATGTTGTGAAGGCAGGGAATATCGTAGCCGTTTTTGCCTTTTATGAATTCTTTCTTCATTATATAATACCTCTCATTCCAAATTAGTAAAATACGCAATGGACAGCGCCGTTTTGATATGATATACTTCTTTTTCGGAAGGTGATACCATGAGACCGAGAAAAAGAAGAGGTCCCAATCCAAAGTATTGGTGGATATGGGCAATAGTAATAGTACTGCTTATCCTGCTTGCTAACAACACTATACCCAAGCTGGCAAGGGAGAACGCCGAAAAGGAAGCCGCAAGTCAGGCCGAAGCCCGCATTTGGCAGACGTATGATGATTTGTCCCTGACAGACGGATATCGTGATATGATATAATTATATCACGTCAGACGAGGCAATGAAAAGATGTTTTGTGAGAATATATTAAAAACAGGCCTTTTTTGAGAATAATTTTGTAAAATAAAATTATAATTTTACATAAAAAAGGCTTGCTTTTTAAGGCACCGTATAGTATACTAATTAGGCATGACAAGCGATGATGCGGGAGGTAGCTGCCCTTGCGGCAGGAAATTTCCGCGGAGTATGTCCGATTTTAAACCGGGCGACGTAAAAATTACTGTGCATATTATGGACTTATGCCCAAGGGCATATGCGCCCGCTGGTATGGCGATTCGTTTTTCGAACATTCCCCGGAATATTTGCGCCCTTGTGTGAAATTGCGGTTTTACGCAGGCGGCAGAGAGCAAATTTCCGGTTTGTTTATGTAAAAAGAAGAAACACCCGGATAAGTGTGCAGTGAGTTTTACCGTCGTACGAACAAAACAAACGTACGATTTTCAAGGAGGAAAAAATGGCACAGGAAAAAATCAGAATAAGACTCAAGGCGTATGATCATTTGCTTATCGACCAGTCTTGTGAAAAGATCGTTGAAACGGCAAAAAGAACGGGTGCAAGCATTTCGGGCCCCGTGCCGCTCCCCACTAAAAAGGAGATAATAACGATCCTTCGCGCAGTACACAAGTACAAGGATTCGCGCGAGCAGTTCGAGCTTAGAACCCACAAAAGACTTATCGATATCATAAAGCCGACGGCAAAGACCGTTGAAGCGCTTATGAGCCTCGACCTTCCCGCAGGCGTAGAAATAGACATAAAGCTTTAATTTCGGATGTTACGCTCTAGACTGATAGAGGACTGATATCCCCCTTATAAAGCTTACATGCTGCTTTTACAAAAAGCGGACAGGTCAAAGTCAAGTTGGCAAAAAGCCAACCAATAACTAATACGGAGGTAAGAAAATTGAAAAAGGCAATTATCGGCAAGAAAATCGGCATGACGCAGCTCTTTGCCGAGGACGGCAGAGTGATCCCCGTTACCGTGGTTTCGGCGGGTCCCTGCGTGGTAGTACAGAAGAAGGACCTTGAAAACGACGGCTACGAAAGCGTACAGCTCGGCTTCGAGGACATCCCCGAGAGAAAGGCAAACAAGCCCCAGAAGGGTCACTTCGCAAAGGCAGGCGCACCTTTAAAGCGTCACTTAAAAGAATTCAGGCTTGAGAACACCGCCGACATGAACGTGGGCGACGTTATAAAGGCCGACGTTTTCGCAGAAGGCGACAAGGTAGACGTAACGGGCATTTCCAAAGGTAAAGGCTATGCCGGCGTTGTAAAGAGATACGGCAACGCAAAGCTCCGTGCGACGCACGGTACGGGCCCCGTTCACCGTTCGGTAGGTTCGGTGGGCGCAAACTCTGACCCGAGCAGAATTTTCAAAGGCAAGAAGATGGCAGGACACATGGGCGCTGAGCAGGTAACTGTTCAGAACCTTGACATAGTAAAGGTAGATGCCGAGAACAACATACTTGTTATCAAGGGCGCTATCCCCGGACCTAAGGGCGGACTTGTTTATGTTAAGAATTCCGTCAAGGCCGGTGTCTGAGCCGAGATTAAGGGAAGGAGGAAAATTTAATGCCTAAGGTTGCTTTATATAATATGAAAGCGGAGCAAATAGGTGAAGTTGAATTAAACGAACTTCTTTTCGGCTCCGAAGTAAACGTTCCCGCCATGCACATGATGGTAAGAAATTACCTTGCTGCACAGCGTCAGGGCACACAGAGCGCTCTTACCCGCGGCGAGGTTGCCGGCGGCGGCAAGAAGCCGTGGCGCCAGAAGGGCACCGGCCGCGCAAGACAGGGTTCCACCCGCGCTCCTCAGTGGACTCACGGCGGCGTGGTATTCGCGCCCAAGCCGAGAAGCTATCGCTTCAGAGTAAACAAGAAATTGAGAAAGACGGCGCTTTACAGCGCGCTTTCGTCGAGAGCCGCATCGGGCGACGTTATCGTAATAGACGATATCACGCTGGAGGAATACAAGACTAAGAGCGTTGTTGCAATGCTCAAGGCTTTCGGAGTTGACAAGAAGGCGCTCATCGTTACCGATGGAACAAACGACAAGCTCGTTCGTTCGGCAAAGAACATCCCCGGCGTTTCCACGAGCATGGCTTCCAACATAAACACTTACAGCGTGCTGCTTCACAACAAGCTTATACTTACGAAAGCGGCGCTTGCAAAACTTGAGGAGGTGTACGCATAATGAAAAACGTATACGATGTAATCATTAAGCCCGTAATCTCCGAGGAGTCCATGATGGGTATTGCCGATAAGAAATATACTTTCTACGTTGACGTAAACGCCAACAAGGTCGAGATAAAAAAAGCCGTTGAAACGGTGTTCGGCGTAACGGTCAAGGACGTCAATACCATTAAGGTTTGGGGCAAAGAGAAGAGACAGGGCCGTTTCGTCGGCTATCGCCCGGACAGAAAAAAGGCCATCGTAAAGCTTACCGAAAACTCGAAGCCCATCGAATTCTTCGAGAGCATGATGTAAGCCCCAAAGTTTAAGTATTGAAAGAAGGAGAGACACGATATGGCAATCAAAAAGTACAACCCGACGACGCCCGGCAGACGCGGCATGACTGTCACGAACTACGACGGATTGTCCAAGGTTAAACCGGAAAAGAGCCTTTTGGATACCATAAAGAAAAATGCCGGCAGAAACTCTTACGGCAGAATCACTGTTCGTCATCGCGGCGGCGGCAACAGAAAGAAGTACAGAATAATAGATTTCAAGCGCAACAAGCTTGATATGCCCGCTAAGGTGCTCACGATCGAGTACGATCCCAACAGAACGGCGTTCATCGCGCTCATCGAATACGAGGACGGCGAAAAGAGATATATAATCGCTCCCCACGGTCTTGAAGTTGGCGACACGATATTAAGCTCCGAGCATGCGGACATAAAGACGGGCAACACGCTGCCCATCGCGAACATACCGGTAGGTACGTTCATCCACAATATAGAGCTTCACCCCGGTAAGGGCGCTCAGCTCGTGCGCGCAGCCGGCAACATGGCGCAGCTCATGGCTAAAGAGGGCAAGCTCGCTCAGGTCAGACTTCCTTCGGGCGAGGTTCGCTATATAAGAATCGAATGCAAGGCTACGATAGGGCAGGTCTCCAATATAGACCAGGAGAACGTGAACCTCGGCAAGGCCGGCCGCACGCGTCACAGAGGCATACGTCCTACGGTGCGCGGCGTAGTTATGAACCCGAACGACCATCCGCACGGCGGCGGTGAGGGCAAGTCCCCGATAGGACGTCCCAGCCCGGTCACTCCGTGGGGCAAGCCTGCGCTCGGTTATAAGACGCGCAACAAGAAGGCTAAGAGCAATAAGATGATCGTTAAATCGAGACATTCGAAGTAAGGAGGATAAGCTGGTGAGCAGAAGTACTAAAAAAGGCCCCTACGTTCAGGAAGTGCTGTTAAAGCGCATAAAAGAGATGAACGAAAGCGGCGATAAGAAAATTTTAAAGACCTGGTCGAGAGCCTCTACTATATTCCCTGATTTCGTAGGTCATACGATTGCGGTACATGACGGAAGAAAGCACGTTCCCGTATACGTTACCGAGGATATGGTAGGCCACAAGCTCGGCGAGTTCGCACCGACGAGAACTTACCGCGGTCATGCCGGCTCGAGAACTTCAAATAACGGCAAATAATCACCGGATCTGTTACGAGAGGAGGAAATTTTCATGGAAGCGAGAGCACATGCAAGATATATTCGTATGTCTCCCAGAAAAGTTAAGGCAGTAGCCGATCTCATCCGCAACAAGCCGGTGGGGGAGGCCATGACGATTTTAACGCTTTCAAAGCGTATAGCAAGAGAGCCGCTTATTAAGCTTTTAAAGAGCGCTATGGCAAACGCCGAGAACAACCATTCGATGGATGTTTCAAAGCTTTACGTAGCCGAGATTTTTGCAAATCCCGGCCCGACGTTAAAGCGCGTTATGCCGAGAGCACAGGGCCGCGCATACAGAATAAACAAGCGCACGTCCCACATCACCATCACACTGCGTGAGAAAGAGTAATAAGAAAAGGAGGTAGACCATGGGTCAGAAAGTTAACCCCGTAGGCTTCAGAGTAGGCGTTATTAACGACTGGGACTCCAAGTGGTATGCAAATAAGAAAGACTTCGGAGACACGCTCGTTGAAGACTACAATTTAAGAAAATATTTAAAAGAGCTTCTGTACGCTGCAGGAGTTGCAAAGATCGCTATAGAGCGTCAGGCAGGCGCTGACGCAGCTTCTGCAAGAGTTAAGATAAACATTCACTGCGCAAAGCCGGGTATAGTTATCGGCCGTCAGGGCGCAGAGATAGAAAAGCTCAAGGCCAACCTTGAAAAGATGCTTGGCAAGCAGGTTTCGATAAATATCGTTGAGATAAAGCGTCCCGAAACGAACGCACAGCTCGTTGCCGAGAGCATCGCATCAGCGCTTGAGCGCAGAGTAGGTTTCAGACGTGCGATGAAGCAGGCCATAGAGCGCGCCATGAAGATGGGCGTTAAGGGCATAAAGACTGCTGCATCGGGCAGACTCGGCGGCGCCGAGATAGCGAGAAGCGAGCACTATCATGAGGGCTCGATACCGCTGCAGACGCTGCGCGCCGACATCGATTACGGCTTTGCCGAGGCAAACACCACCTATGGTAAGCTTGGCATAAAGGTTTGGATATACAAGGGCGAAGTACTTCCCGATTCCAAGCGCACCGACGTTCGTCCCGAGCCCGCGCTTCCGCCTCAGGAGAGACGCGACAGACGCGACAGACGTGACAGACGCGATCGCCGCGACGGACACGACAGACGCGACGGAGACAGACGCAATAACTTCCAGAAGGGAGATGCTCGCTGATGTTAATGCCTAAGAGAGTTAAATACAGAAGAGTACACAGAGGCCGCATGAAGGGCAAGGCTTTAAGAGGCAACAAGGTCGTATACGGAGATTACGGTATTCAGGCTACGGAGCCGGCATGGGTAACGTCGAACCAGATAGAGGCTGCCCGTATTGCCATGACCCGTTATATAAAGAGAGGCGGTCAGGTTTGGATAAAGATATTCCCCGACAAGCCGGTGACCGAGAAGCCTGCCGAGACTCGAATGGGTTCCGGTAAGGGTTCGCCCGAGTATTGGGTTGCAGTCGTTAAGCCCGGCAGAGTTATGTTCGAGATTGGCGGAGTGAGCGAGGAAGTTGCTCGCGAGGCATTAAGACTTGCAAGCCACAAGCTGCCGCTCAAATGTAAATTTGTCAAGAAAGAGACTGCGGAAACGGAGGTTGAATAAGAATGAGAGCTCAGGAAATCAGAGAGATGACGGCTGTGGAGCTTAATGAAAAGATCACCGAGCTTAAAAGCGAGCTTTTCAACTTAAGATTCCAGCATGCCACGAATCAGCTTGACAACCCCATGAAGATAGTTCACGTTAAGAAGGATATCGCAAGGTGCAAGACGATCCTTCGTCAAAAAGAGCTTAATGCTTAATCGGGAGGACAGCTATGGAAAGAGGCAATAGAAAAACCAGAGTCGGTATGGTAGTAAGCGACAAGATGGATAAGACCGTTGTAGTTGCCATCGTGGACAGCGTTAAGCATCCGCTTTACAAGAAGATAGTAAAGCGCACCTACAAGCTTAAGGCACATGATGAAAACAACGAGTGCCGTATCGGCGACAAGATCAAAGTAATGGAAACAAGACCGCTTTCTAAGGACAAGAGATGGCGTCTTGTGGAAATCATAGAAAAAGCAAAATAATCGCTTTAAGAATGCGGACATATGTTTAGCACATATAATCCGTTTTCGAAGTTCAACAAAGAAGGAGGAAAGCACCTTGATTCAGGCACAATCATTTTTGAGAGTAGCCGATAATACCGGCGCGAAGGAAATCATGTGCATTAAGGTCCTCGGCGGCTCGAAGAGAAAGTACGCTAACATCGGAGACGTAATAGTGGCTTCTGTTAAGAAAGCTGCTCCCGGCGGCATGGTTAAAAAAGGCGATGTTGTTAGGTGCGTAATAGTTCGTTCGGCTAAGGGCTTGAGACGTGCAGACGGAACATATATCAGATTTGACGATAATGCAGCCGTAATAATCAAAGAAGACAAAAACCCCAGGGGAACCCGTATATTCGGCCCTGTTGCAAGAGAGCTCCGCGATAAGGAATACATTAAGATCCTTTCGCTTGCTCCGGAAGTACTTTAAGGAGGTGCCAGGAAGTGAATAATAAAGTACACGTTAAAAAAGGCGACACCGTAAAGATACTTTCCGGCAAGGATAAGGGCAAGACCGGCAAGGTCTTGAGAGTTATCCCCGCTGACAGAAAAGTTGTTGTAGACGGTATAAACGTTGCAACTACTCATGTTCGCCCCAAGCGTCAGGGAGAGCGCGGAGGCATAATAAAGAAGGAGATCCCGCTCTACGCAAGTAAGGTCATAAACATCTGCCCCAAGTGCAATAAGCCGACCCGCCTTGGCCACAAGTTCTTAGAGAACGGCAAAAAGGTCCGCGTCTGCAAGCACTGCGGCGAGACCCTGTAAGCGCGAAAGGAGGATATGAAATGTCTCGTTTAAAAGAAAAATATACAAATGAAGCAGCTCCGGCGCTTATGAAGAAGTTTGAATATAAGAGTCCCATGCAGATACCGAAGCTCGACAAGGTCGTTATAAACATAGGATTAGGCGAAGCAAAGGATAACCAGAAGGCATTGGAAGGCGCGCTTTCGGACCTCGCTAACATAACGGGTCAGAAGGCGGTTATAACCAAGGCTAAGAAGTCGGTTGCAGCCTTCAAGTTAAGAGAAGGCATGAACATCGGCGCAAAGGTCACCTTACGTTCCGAGAAGATGTACGAATTCGTTGACAAGCTCTTTTCGGTAGCGCTTCCGCGAGTTCGTGACTTCAGAGGCATAAACCCCAACGCATTTGACGGACGCGGCAACTATGCGCTCGGCATTAAGGAACAGCTTATATTCCCCGAAATAGAGTACGATAAGATCGATGCTATCCGTGGTATGGATATCATATTCGTTACGACGGCAAAAACCGATGAAGAGGCCCGCGAACTGTTGTCGCTTCTTGGCGCTCCGTTCGTACGCGCTTAAATTAGGAGGTAAATAATGGCTAAAAAAGCGATGGTTTTAAAGCAGCAGGCGGAGCCTAAATTTTCCACCAGAGCATATAACAGATGCAAGATCTGCGGCCGTCCCCACGGCTATTTAAGAAAATTCGGTATTTGCCGTATCTGCTTCAGAGAGCTTGCTTACAAGGGACATATTCCCGGCGTAAAAAAGGCAAGCTGGTAATTACCTTGGAAATGAGAAGGAGGTAGTGAAAGAATGTATTTGACTGATCCGATCGCGGATATGCTTACGCGCATAAGAAATGCATCGAAGGCAAAGCATGACAGTGTCGATATACCTGCGTCAAACATGAAGAAGGCCATTGCGCAGATACTTCTCGACGAAGGTTATATCAAGAACTTTCAGATAATCAACGACGACAAGCAGGGCGTTATCAGAATCACGCTGAAATACGGCCCCGGCAAGGTAAACTCCTTAACGGGTCTCAAGCGTATATCGAAGCCCGGCCTCAGAGTTTATGCAAGCTGCGACGAGCTCCCCAGAGTACTGAAGGGACTCGGCATTGCGATAATCTCTACGTCGAAGGGCATTATGACCGACAAGGAAGCAAGAAAGCAGAACGTCGGCGGCGAAGTTTTAGCGTTTATTTGGTAATTAAGGAGGAAAAGCAGTATGTCGAGAATAGGCAGAATGCCCGTTGTGGTTCCCTCCGACGTTAAAGTCACTTTAGACGGAAACACGATTACCGTTAAAGGCCCTAAGGGCACCTTAACGCGGGAACTTCACAAGGACATGATAATTGAGATGGAAGGCAATACGATAACGGTTAAGCGTCCGAGCGACGACAAGCTTCACCGTTCACTGCACGGCCTTACGAGATCTCTTATAAACAACATGGTTGTCGGCACCAAAGATGGCTTTAAAAAGGAACTCGATGTAAACGGCGTCGGCTACAGAGTGCAGAAGCAGGGCAAGCAGCTCGTTATGGGTCTTGGTTATTCGCACCAGGTAATAATGGATGAGCCCGAAGGCATCACGATAGAGTGCCCCACTCCCAATAAGATCGTTGTTTCGGGATATGACAAGCAGGCCGTAGGTCAGTTTGCAGCCGAGATAAGAGAGAAGAGACCGCCCGAACCGTATAAGGGCAAGGGCATAAAGTATGCAGACGAAGTTATAAAGCGCAAGGAAGGTAAGACCGGCGCTAAGAAGAAGTAAGAGAGGAGTGACTGTCAGTGGTAACGAAACCCGATAAATACAAGGCGCGCGCAAAACGCCATAACAAAATAAGGCGCACACTTTCCGGTACTCCCCAAAGACCGAGACTTAACGTGTTCCGCAGCGGAAAGCACATCTATGCTCAGATCATCGATGACGTAGCGGGCAGAACTTTGGTTGCGGCTTCTTCGCTTGATAAAGAATTTGAGGGTATTGGCTCCAATAAAGAGGGCGCAAAGACTGTCGGAAAGCTCATTGCCAAGAAGGCGATTGACGCAGGCATTGAGAGTGTCGTATTCGACAGAGGCGGATATCTCTATCACGGCCGCATAAAGGAACTTGCGGACGGCGCTAGAGAAGGCGGACTGAAATTCTAAGATAAGGAGGAGAGCCATGTTAGAGAAAATTGATGCAAATGCATTGGAGCTCAGCGAGAAGGTCGTAACGATAAACCGCGTTACGAAGGTCGTTAAGGGCGGCCGTATCTACAAGTTCGCAGCGCTTGTAGTCGTTGGCGACGGCGACGGACACGTAGGCTGCGGCATGGGCAAGGCAGCCGAGGTTCCCGAGGCAATAAGAAAGGGAATAGAAGACGCGAAAAAGAACATCATAAAGGTCTCTTTGGACGAATCTACCGTGCCTCATGAGACCATAGGCGCTTTCGGAGCGGCAAGAGTTCTCTTAAAGCCGGCCGCACCCGGTACCGGCGTTATCGCAGGCGGCCCCGTTCGTGCCGTTTTGGAGCTCGCAGGCATAAAGGATATAAGAACAAAATCTCTCAGATCTAACAATCCGAGAAATGTTGTAATGGCAACGATAGCTGGTCTTGCAAGCATGAGAGACGCCGAAAAGGTAGCTTCCACTCGCGGCAGGACTGTTGAGGAGATTATTGGATAGGAGGTCAAACATCATGGCGAAATTAAAGATTACGCTCAAAAAGAGCCTTATCGGAAGAGGCGAAAAGCAGATATTGACCGCTCACTCTTTAGGCTTGAGGAAGATAAACGATGTGACCTTACAGCCCGATAACGCTCAGACTCAGGGAAAAATAAAACGCATTATACACTTGGTAGAAGTACAAGAGGAAAATTAAAAGGAGGTGTATTGCGAGATGAATTTACATGAACTTGCTCCCCAGGCCGGCTCCGTAAAGCCCGCGTACAGAAAGGGCAGAGGTCCCGGCTCCGGCAACGGCAAGACGGCCGGCAGAGGTCATAAGGGCCAGAACGCAAGAAGCGGCGGCGGTGTAAGAATAGGCTTTGAAGGCGGTCAGATGCCGCTGCAGAGACGCCTCCCCAAGAGAGGTTTTAACAACATCTTTGCTAAAACTTATGTAAGCGTTAACGTATCTGCGCTTGAAGCTTTCGAGTCGGGCGCAACTGTTGACAGCGCTGCTTTGCTTGAAGCAGGTATCATCAAAAAGGAGTGCGACGGCATAAAGATCCTCGGAGGCGGCGAGCTTACCAAGAAGCTTACGGTCAAAGCAGCTAAGTTCTCAAAAACCGCTCAGGAGAAAATTACGAACGCCGGCGGCCAAACTGAGGTGATATAGCCTATGGTAGAGACCATAAAGAACGCATGGGCGATACCGGAGCTTCGTAAAAAGATCCTGTTTACGATCCTGATGATCGTGATATTCAGAATAGGATCGGTAATCCCGGTGCCCTATATAGACCCCGTTGCGATGAACGCTTTTATGGAAGCGACAGGCGGAACAATATTCGGATTTTTAGATACTTTGACCGGCGGTGCGTTTGCCTCGGCAACGATATTCGCTCTGTCTATAACCCCGTATATCAACGCATCGATCATTATGCAGCTTTTGACTGTGGCGATCCCGGCACTCGAAAGACTTGCAAAAGAAGGCGTTGAGGGAAGAAAGAAGATCGCAAAGTACACGAGATACCTCACCGTGCTTATTGGTCTTCTCATGGGATTTGCCTATTATATGGTGCTCAGAAACCAGTTCAACGCAGTGCTTTATCCCAGCAATGTTTTTGTGGCGTTCGTAATTATACTGACGTTTACGGCGGGCACGGCATTCATCATGTGGCTCGGCGAGCAGATAACCGAATACGGCATAGGCAACGGCATATCGATAATCCTTTTTGCAGGTATTATTTCGAGAGGCCCCGCTATGGTGAAGTCGGTCATCGCAATGAATGAGTCCGGCCAGCTTAACGTTCTGACTACGATAATCCTTATTATCGTTGCAGTACTCATCGTTGCATTTGTTGTATTTATGACAAATGCCGAAAGAAGAATACCTGTACAGTACGCAAAGCGCGTTGTAGGACGCAAGATGTACGGCGGTCAGTCCACGCATATTCCGTTAAAGGTCAATATGTCCGGCGTGCTTCCGATAATCTTTGCATCGTCCATCGTAAGCTTGCCTGAGCTTATAGCAAGATTTTTGCCCGCTCCCGAAGTAGGAAGCTTCGGATATCTCGTACTGAACCTGATAAGCTCGTCTTCGTGGCTCTATGCGGTCATTTACTTCCTGCTTATCATATTCTTCAACTTCTTCTACGTGTCGATCCAGTTCAACCCGATAGAAGTTGCAAACAATTTAAAGAAAAACGGCGGATTTGTACCGGGCATTCGCCCCGGCAAGCCCACCAGCGACTATATTTCCAAGATACTGTCGAAGGTCATAGTTATAGGCGCTATCTTCTTAGGCCTTATCGCAGTGCTTCCGATATTCTTCTCGAGAGCGCTCGGCATGAACCTCTACTTCGGCGGCACCTCGCTCCTCATAGTAGTAGGCGTTGCACTTGATACCGTAAAGCAGATGGAGTCCCAGATGCTTATGAGACATTACAAGGGCTTCTTGGAATAGGAGGAAACTCAGATGAAACTTATATTTTTGGGCGCTCCCGGCGCAGGCAAAGGAACTCAGGCGGAATTTGTTTGCAAGGAGCTTAACATTCCCGCAATATCTACGGGAGCTATAATCAGAGCGGCGCTGAAAAATCAGACTGAGCTCGGTCGTAAGGCTGAGTCCTACATGAAGTCCGGCGCGCTCGTTCCCGATGAGGTAGTTATCGAGATCATCAAGGAACGTCTCGGAGAGGACGACTGCAAGAACGGTTTTCTTTTAGACGGATTTCCGCGCACTGTCGTACAGGCTGAGGCTCTTGAGAGCATGGGAATAGATATAGACCGTGTGGTAAACATCGTTTTAGGCGACGACGTAATAATCGACCGCCTTACGAACAGACGCGTGTGCGAAGGCTGCGGAGCGACTTATCATCTTATAAGCTTGCCGTCAAAGGACAACGTTCACTGCGACAAATGCGGTAAGAAGCTTATTTTAAGAAAAGACGACGAACCCGAGACCGTTGTAAACCGTCTGAAGATTTACCACGAACAGACTCAGCCGCTTGAAGATTTTTATGCTAAAAAGGATAAGCTGATAAATATCGACGGTAAGCGCGAACTTAAAGCAGTTACCGCTGATATTTTAGCCGCCCTGAAAGGTTAGAGGGATATGATCTACATCAAATCCCGTTTGGAGATTGAGTGTATGCGCGAAGCGGGGAAGATAGCCGGAGGCGCCAGGGCGCTGGCGGCCTCGCTGTGCAAGCCGGGCGTTTCCATGCTCGACATCGACAGAAAGGTCCATGCCTACATCACGCGCCACAAGGCGACGCCGTCGTTTTTAAACTACGGTGGTTTCCCTAACAGCGTATGCATTTCGATCAACGACGTTGTAATACACGGCATACCCTCGGAAAGAAAACTGAAAGAGGGAGATATCGTGAGCATCGACGTGGGTGCGCTTTATAAGGGCTTTCACGGAGACTGTGCCGATACGATACCCGTGGGAGATGTTTCCGATGAGGCAAAAAAGCTTATCGAAGTGACAAGGCAATCTTTCTTTGAAGGGTTGAAAATGGCGAAAGAGGGCAATCGCCTGGGCGACATTTCAAACGCAATCGGCACGTATGCCGAAAGCTTTGGATACGGCGTTGTTGACAAGTACGTGGGCCACGGTATCGGCAGAGAGCTTCACGAGGATCCGCCTGTACCGAATTTCGGAAGGGCAGGTCACGGTATACGCCTAAGAGAAGGCCTGGCGCTGGCAATAGAGCCAATGATAAACGCCGGCACGCGCGACGTATACGTTGACGATGATAAATGGACGGTTCACACGGCTGACGCAAGGCTGTCGGCGCATTATGAGAACACGGTGGTTATTACGGGAGATGAACCTATAATAACGACTCTTGTGGAATGAGGTACGTCATGGATGACATCATTATTTCCAGCATCGTCCGTTCACTCAACGGACGCGACGAGGGAAGGTTGTTCGTGGTCATAGGTTTTCCGAAAGAAAATCATGTATCGATTGCTAACGGCAGACAGCGTAAGATCGAATCGCCTAAGATAAAGAAGCTCAAGCATATTGAGCTTGTAACGCAAAGCAGCACGCGCACGGCGCAGAAGCTGCGCACAGGCGATAAGGTCACAAATGCCGAATTGCGAAGAGAGATCGCCGGAGTGGAAAACTGTTCCGACGAAGCTTCAGATTCTATGACAGGGGGTATTTAATCATGGCTAAGGATGATGTAATTGAAGTAGAGGGTAAAGTAGTTGAAGCGCTTCCTAATGCTACATTCATGGTTGAGCTTCCCAACGGTCACAAGGTTTTGTCGCACATTTCCGGAAAACTCAGATTGAATTTCATAAGGATTCTGCCCGGCGACAAGGTGACCCTCGAGATGAGCCCGTATGATCTTACGCGCGGCAGGATAACGTGGCGCGCGAAATAAACCGCATACGAAAACAGACGGCGTATTTACGCCGAAAGATGCGAAACGGAGGAGAAAACGATGAAAGTTAGACCGTCGGTAAAACCGATTTGCGAAAAATGCAAAATCATAAAGCGTAAAGGCAAGGTTATGGTAATTTGCGAAAACCCGAAGCACAAGCAGAAGCAGGGCTAAAATTTTAATGGAGGTGAAAGTTTAATGGCTAGAATAGCAGGCATTGACCTTCCCAGAGATAAGAGAGTTGAAATAGGACTCACGTATATCTACGGAATAGGCAGAAGCCATGCTCAGGAGATATTAAAGAACTCCGGTATCAATCCCGATACGAGAGTAAAGGATCTGAGCGAGGATGAAGTAGCGCTTATAAGAGATTATATAGATAAGCACTTTGAGGTTGAGGGCGACCTTAGACGTACTGTTGCGCTTGACATAAAGCGCCTTACCGAAATAGGCTGCTATCGCGGTATAAGACACAGAAGAGGCCTTCCCGTTCGCGGACAGCGTACAAAGACTAACGCTCGCACGAGAAAAGGTCCCAAGAAGACAATCGCCAATAAGAAGAAGTAAGAAGGGGAGGGACAGATTTGGCTAAAGCAACGCAGAAGAAGGGCGGAAGAAAGCGCATCGTAAGAAAGAATATCGAGCGCGGCGCAGCTCATATCCGCTCCTCGTTTAACAATACGATAGTAACGATAACCGATACGCAGGGCAATGCTATTTCCTGGGCGTCGGCAGGCGGACTGGGCTTCAGAGGTTCGAGAAAATCCACTCCGTTCGCAGCTCAGACGGCAGCGGAGACCGCAGCCAAGGCAGCAATGGAGCATGGACTCAAGTATGTTGAGGTTTTTGTAAAGGGCCCCGGTTCGGGCAGAGAAGCGGCAATACGTGCATTACAGACTGCCGGTCTTGAAGTAAGCATGATAAAGGACGTTACTCTCATCCCGCACAACGGATGCAGACCGCCTAAGCGCAGACGTGTCTAATTAAAGGAGGAAAAATCATGGCAAAGAATATGCAACCTATAGTAAAGCGCTGCAGAGAGCTTGGTATTTCGCCGTCAGTTATGGGCTATACGTCTGCTTCGAAGAGTGAATCCATCCGCGATCCCAAAAAGGACAGACGCAGAAAGTCCAGCGAATATGGCATTCAGTTAAAGGAAAAGCAGAAGGTAAAGTTCATATACGGTATTCTGGAGAAGCAGTTCCGTATGTATTACGAGAAGGCAGTTAGAGCGCGCGGCATCACCGGTGAGGTTTTGCTTACGACTATTGAAAGACGCCTTGATAACGTCGTTTACCGCGCAGGCTTCGCTATGACGAGAAGAGAAGCTCGCCAGCTCGTAAATCACGGCCATTTCTTAGTAAACGGAAAATCTGTGAACATCCCGTCCTATCTTATCAATTCCGGCGACGTTATAACTATAAAGGACAGAAGCCGCGAGTCTGTTGCTTTCAAGCGCCTGCTCGGCGAGGATGCGCCCAAGTTCACCATCCCCGCATGGATAGAGCGTGAGAAGACGGAGCTTAAAGCTACAATAACGAGACTGCCTCTTAGAGAAGATATTGACTTTGATGTTCAAGAACATCTTATCGTTGAGTTGTACTCCAAGTAAAATTCGGGTACGGCGCTTGCAGTTGTTTACCTTTTCGGCGAAGGCTGCAAGTCCTATATATTACCCTCGAAAGGCAACGAACCAGATTGTGTGATGTGTGTACTGCGAAACATACATGACATTATCCATTAAAACAGATGATTCCAAGGAGGGTTATTTTTGTGATCGAGATTCAAAAGCCTAATATAACACACGAGAACGCCGCTGATAAAGACCCGTGCTACGGTAAATTCGTTATTGCGCCTTTAGAGCGCGGATACGGAACGACACTCGGCAATTCACTTCGCCGCGTGCTGCTTTCTTCGCTTCCGGGCGTTGCCGTTACGAGCGTAAAGATAGACGGCGTACAGCATGAATTCACAACAATCCCGGGAGTTAAAGAGGACGTAAGCGAGATAATACTTAATTTAAAGCAGCTTACGGCAAAGCTTCACTCGGAAGGCATGAAGACCCTTTATATCTCTGCGCAGGGCGAATGCGAAGTCACTGCGGGCAGCATAAAGGAAGATTCCGATGTTGAAATATTAAATCCGGATTTGCACATAGCGACACTTGGACCTGATGCCAAGCTTCATATGGAGATAACCATAAACAAGGGACGAGGATACATTTCCGCAGAACGCAACAAGACGTTGTACCAGTTTCCTGCCGTTGACACGATCCCGGTAGATTCGATTTATACGCCTGTGCTCAAGGTAAATTATTACGTTGAAGCTCACCGCGTAGGTCAGATAACAGACTACGACCGTCTTACGATAGAAATATGGACCGACGGTACGATATCTCCGAATGAGAGCGTTTCTCTGGGCGCTAAGATATTAAATGAACACCTGTCGCTCTTTGTTGAGCTTTCCGATGACGCCATGAACGCTGAGATCATGGTCGGCAAGGAAGAAGTCAACAAGGAAAAGGTGCTCGAAATGACTATTGAAGAGCTGGATCTTTCCGTTCGCTCCTTCAACTGTCTGAAGCGCGCGGGAATAAATACGGTTGAGGATTTGACAAACCGAACTGAGGACGACATGATGAAAGTTCGTAATCTCGGTAGAAAATCACTTGACGAAGTAGTCAACAAGCTTATCGCATTAGGACTTAACTTAAAGAAAGAGGAAGAATAAAGCCTCTCTGAGATTTTTAATAAGGAGGTTCACGAACAATGTCTAAAGCACGTAAGCTCGGCAGACCTACCGACCATCGCCGTGCGATGCTTCGCGCAATGGTTACTTATCTGCTTGAGAATGGCAAAATAGAGACGACCGTTACCAGAGCGATGGAGGTTGGCCCCATTGCCGAAAAAATGATAACGCTCGGAAAGAAGAATACGCTTCATGCGCGCCGCCGCGCAATGGCTTATATCACTAAGGAGGAAGTTGTACACAAGCTCTTTACTGAGATAGCTCCCGGTTATGAAGGCCGCAACGGCGGTTATACGCGCATAGTTAAAATCGGTCCCCGCCGCGGCGACGCAGCAGAGATGGCGATTATCGAGCTTGTATAATCGAGTATAAGTTAATAAACGGGCGGAAGCAGCGATGTTTCCGCCCGTTTCATTGAAAGCAGCATGGATTTTTGGAACGGAGACGGTCTTATGTTAATGGAAAAAGAGCGCAGTCTCGTAGTAGAATACGGGAAAAAGCTTATAACTAACGGGCTGACTACCGGCACGGGAGGAAATATAAGCATTTTCGATTCCTCAACGGGGCTTATGGCGATAAGCCCGAGCGGAGTCGATTATTTTGAGACGACTCCCGCCGACGTAGTCGTGATGCGTGCGGCCGACCATGAAAAGCTTGACGGAGATATGAAGCCCTCAAGCGAATACAGGCTCCACAGCATCTTTTATCAGAACAGGCCTGACGTACGAGCCGTCGTGCATACTCATTCGCCTTACGCGACGGCGCTTGCGACGCTTGGCGAGGGGCTTCCCGCTTCTAGCTATCTCGTGGCGTTCGCGGGGCCGGACGTGCGCTGCGCTCCGTATCGCACATACGGCACGGCGGAGCTTGCTTCGGCCGCATGTGAATATATGGAAGGGCGAAACTGCGTGCTTCTTGCAAATCACGGCCTTGTGGCCGGCGCGGGCGATATAAAAAGCGCATTTCATATCGCCATGACGATAGAGGAATGCTGCCGCACTTATCAGCTTGCGAGAAGCATGGGAAAGCCGCTCATTCTCCCCGAGGACGAGATGCGGCGCCTTATGGAGAAGTTCAAATCATACGGCCAGTAACGCGGTGCGCGAGTATTTAAAAGGAGCTTAAAATGAGCAGAGAGCTTGAAAAATATCAGCTTGTGGAACGCAGCATATCGAAAAAATTCCGTAAGGAGCTGTGGAATCCCTTTATTGCTGCGGTAAAGCGATATGAGCTTATCAGCGAGGGCGACCGCATAGCCGTGTGCATTTCCGGAGGCAAGGATTCGATGGCAATGGCAAAGCTTCTTCAGCTTCTTTTGCGATTCAGCGAATTTCCGTTTGAGCTTGTGTTTCTCGTGATGGATCCGGGATATAACAAAGAGAACCGGGAAAAGATCGAGTACAACGCGAAGCTTTTGAATATACCCATAACAGTTTTTGAGACTGATATTTTCGACGTTGCGAACAATACGGAAAAATCGCCTTGCTACCTTTGCGCACGTATGCGTCGCGGCCACCTGTACAGCAAGGCAAAGTCTCTCGGCTGCAATAAGATAGCGTTGGGACATCATTTTAACGACGTTATCGAAACAACCGTGATGGGTATGTTCTACGGCGCGCAGCTTCAGGGCATGATGCCGAAGCTGCACAGCACGAACTTCGAAGGTATGGAGCTTATCCGTCCGCTCTACTGCGTCCACGAGGACAGCATAATACGCTGGAAGAATTATAACGGCCTTGAATTCATAAGATGCGCATGCCGCTTTACGGAGAAGATCGACGAAGCGGGCGGCGCGGGAGAGACGTCGAAGCGGCAGGAAGTGAAAATGCTCTTAAAGGAGTTAAAGAAGAATAATCCCGATATAGAAAAGTGCATTTTCAACAGTATCCATTCCGTCGTGCTTGATACGTTTCCTGCGTATAAGACGAAAGGTGAGACGCACGTTTTTTTGGAAAAATATTGACGCCCGACCGCTTTTGCGTTGATATTATGAATTTCGGTTGACTTTTATAATGGCTGAATATATAATTAAATAGTATTTATTTAGATGATTAAAGTATTGACGCCGAAAAACGGCGGTTTAGCGAAGTAGCCGCAAGGCAAAAACAAAAGCGATACGCGGCCGGTATTTTCCGACTGCTTATTGTATATAAAAATAAAATAAAAGGGGTAAAGAAAAATGAATGCAAAAAGAATTCTGGCTCTCGTGCTTGCGATTATATTTGCGTTTGCATTCGCAGCATGCAGCAACCAGAGCAAAACCGAAGAGCCTGCTACCGATGACGGCGCGGGCGAAGCTGTTGTTTACAACGTAGGCGTATGCCAGCTCATTCAGCACGTTGCACTTGACGCTGCAACTCAGGGCTTCTGCGACGCGCTCGTTGCGACGCTCGGCGAAGACAGCGTGAACATTGACGTTCAGAACGCTTCCGGCGACTCGAACGCTTGCTCGACTATCGTAAACAACTTCGTTTCCAAGAAATACGACCTTATCATGGCCAACGCAACGCCTGCACTCCAGGCCGCTGCATCGGCTACCGCTGATATCCCGATCCTTGGTACCTCCATCACTGAGTATGGCGTAGCTCTTGAGATCGCCGACTTTAACGGCACCGTAGGCGGCAACATCTCCGGTACGTCCGACCTTGCTCCGCTTGATCAGCAGGCAGCTATGATCGTGGAATTATTCCCCGATGCACAGAACATCGGCCTTCTCTACTGCTCGGCTGAGCCGAACTCGCAGTATCAGATCGACGTTGTATCCGCAGAGCTTACGGCACAGGGCAAGACCGTTAAGCTTTACTCCTTCTCCGACGCTAACGACATCGCGGCTGTATGCACCACCGCAGTTTCCGAGTGCGACCTTATCTACGTTCCCACTGACAACACCGTTGCTTCCTCCGCAGGTATAGTTGACGGTATCTGCCGTCCGGCAAAGGTTCCGGTAGTTGCAGGCGAAGAGGGCATCTGCTCTGTATGCGGCACCGTTACCCTGTCGATAGACTACTATGACCTTGGCTATGCAACCGGTCTTATGGCTGCAAAGATCCTTGCAGAGGGCGCTGACATCTCCACGATGCCCATCGAATACGCTCCGCAGGTTACCAAGAAGTACAATGCTGAAATATGCGCAGAGCTTGGCGTAGCAGTACCCGAAGATTACGTTGCTATCGCAACCGAAGCAGATGCGGAAGCAGAAGCTGACGCTGATGCAGAGGCAGAGGCAGAGGTGGAGGCTGAGGCTGAGGCAGAAGCTGAAACTGAACCGGAAGCTTAATTTTCGCCAAGTATAGTTCGGAGGCCTTTTAATGAACATTCTAAGCTTGTTAGGCAGTATGCCGGGCGCCGTGGCCCAGGGCTTTATCTGGGGCATAATGGCGATAGGCGTTTACATAACTTTCAAAATACTTGATTTTGCCGACCTTACCGTCGACGGCTCGATGTGTACGGGCGGCGCGGTATGCGTAATGATGATGATAAGCGGTCACAGCATATTCGTATCGTTCCTCGTGGCCGTCATCGTCGGTATGATAACCGGTCTCGTTACGGGCCTGTTCCATACGTTTATGGGCATACCGGCAATACTTGCAGGTATTTTGTCACAGCTTGCGCTGTATTCTGTCAATCTGAAGATAATGGGCAAGGCAAATCAGGCGCTGAGCGTCCGAAATTATGACCTGCTCGTTTCGCTGCAGTATTTAAGGGATGTGCCGTTTTATAAAAACTCGATATTCGTTATTGCAGTTATCGTGATCGTGCTCATCGCTGTACTGTATTGGTTCTTCGGTACGGAATTCGGCAGTTCGATAAGGGCAACCGGATGCAACCTGAATATGAGCCGCGCGCAGGGCATAAATACGAACTTCAACACCGTGTTTGCGCTTATGCTTTCAAACGGCATCGTTGCGCTGTCAGGCGCGCTTCTTGCACAGTATCAGGGCTTCGCCGACGTTCAGATGGGACGCGGCGCAATAGTTATAGGCCTAGCCGCAGTTATCATAGGTGAGGCGATCATCGGCAGATTTTTCTCAAATTTTGCGGTACAGCTTTTGGCTGTCGCCCTCGGCGGCGTCGTTTATTACATAGTTTATCAGATAGTTATCTGGTGCGGAATAGACACCGACCTTTTGAAAATGCTCTCGGCGATAGTGGTAGCGCTTTTCCTCGGAATACCTTACTGGAAATCGCATTACGGTTCGGGGTCAAAAGGGGGAAAGAAGAATGCTTGAGCTTAAAGATATACACAAGACGTTCAATCCCGGCACTGTCAACGCAAAGACTGCGCTTGCCGGCGTTGACCTGGTATTGAACGAGGGCGACTTCGTAACGGTCATAGGCGGCAACGGCGCCGGCAAGAGCACCATGCTCAACGCCATAGCAGGCGTATGGAAGCCCGACCGCGGCACTATAATGATAGACAGCACCAATGTTACTTCGATGCCAGAGTTTAAAAGAGCAAAGTATCTGGGACGAGTGTTCCAGGACCCGATGATGGGTACTGCCGCGACGATGAGCATACTTGAGAATCTTGCGCTTGCCGCAAGGCGCGGACAGATGCGCGGTCTCGGCTGGGGCATAACGACCGCCGAAAAGACGGAGTATCGAGAGATGCTTAAAACGCTCGACCTTGGCCTTGAGGACAGACTCACCACGAAGGTAGGTCTTTTATCGGGCGGTCAGCGCCAGGCAATTACGCTGCTCATGGCTTCGATAAAGAAGCCGAAGGTGCTGCTCTTAGATGAGCATACGGCGGCGCTTGACCCGAAAACGGCGCAGAAGGTGCTTGCGCTTTCGGACAAGATAATCTCCGATCACAATCTTACGACGCTCATGATAACGCATAATATGCGCGACGCCATTGCCTACGGCAACCGTCTTGTCATGATGAACGAAGGAAAGATCATGTTCGACATTTCGGGCGACGACAAGAAAAATCTTACGGTCGAAGACCTGCTTGAAAAATTCAGCGCAAAAAGCGGCGAGGAATTTGCGAACGATAAAGCCCTGCTTTCGTAAAAGCTTTATAAAAAGAATAAACGTGATGATCTTCATGAGAAGACCATCACGTTTTTGTTTTCTTTTCCGTGAGAGAGTTCAAACTTAACGGGCAAGCATTGCAAATCCGAAATCGGCTATGGAGTATGCGGGGATCTCCGTTTGGAAAATATAATCGGTCAGTTCAAACGCTTCAAGAAGCAAGACCTGGGCGATCGCCTCGTGCGTGTAAACAACGTCTTCATCTTGGCTCAATGCGCCGCCTGTGCTGTAAAAGCTCAGCTCGGTCGATTCATCGAGCGTGGGCGCGTAGAAAAATCCAGCAGCCTCAAGCTTATCGGAGGAGTATGCGTTAGGCAAATATTCATATCCGTATATATACGGCGGAGTCTCTTCGAATAAAACGGTCGTCAGCATCATTATCCCCATATCGGAAGACACGTATGAAGTGGTAATGGCGATATTTCCGCTAGAGGGGTAATATCCTATAAGATAAAGCGATGCGCCGCCGTATTCGTCGTTGTCGGACGCACTGAACATATAGGCCTTCGTACCGTCCTCGACCGTATCAAGGCTTCCGTTCTGCATTATCCACGATTTGAGCGCGCCGAAGGCCGCCTTCTGCCTTTCGGGCGACTGTGCTGCGGATGCGCCTCCCGTCTGCAAGACGGTCGCTTTTGAAAGCGGTGTAAGAGATGCTTTACTATATCCGGTAACGTAAGAGAGAGGCACGGCAAGATTTAATAGCTGGCCGTCAACGTACGAGCCGCACGTTATGCCTATCGCTTCGCCGTATTTATTTATGAGCGCTCCGCCGCTAGAACCGCTTGAGATAGCCGCGCTCGTCTGTATATAATACTGTCCCTCGATCAGGCGGGAGGGATTTGATATGATGCCCTGGGATATGGTGTTCTGAAGGCCCAGAGGACTTCCTATGGCGTAGACTGTCGCACCGCCTGTCGAGGGGGTGGTATTCATTGCGAGGACAGGGAAGCCGGTGCCGCTTATCTTTATAACGGCCCAGTCTTCCGATTCGTTATAGCCGTAAACGCCCTCAACGTCAAGTGTGCGTCCCGTTTCCGAGAGCGCTATTTTTGCACTTTTTGCATTCTCGATCACATGATAATTTGTTATTGCCGTACCGTCGGAGCCTATAAAGAATCCGCTTCCGCTCATAAGTGCGTTTCCGTGAGAATCATACGTCTCGATGTAGAAAACTGCGGGAGCGCAATCTGCGTATATCTGTTCCGCCGTAAGCTCCTGTTTTGCGTTTTCGCCCGATGATGTCTTTGCATTTATAAGCGAAACGTCGTAAACGGAGTCGAACTGTCCTTCCGTGAATACGCCCATTGAAATGAGCTTCTGCGCAAGCGTCTGACTGGAATTTTTGAGGTAGGCCGAAAGCGCGGCATACGACACGCTTACGACGTCGGCGCGAATGAAATCTTGCGTATCAACGTAAGAGGGGAGTATCCCGACGGTTTTTGAAAGCGCAAAGGGTGAAGTCCAATCAAAATCGGCGCCGTTCTCATCGGAATAACCGAGCGCGCGAAGCATAAAGGTGAGATAAATATTTGAATTTGCCGCAGCCTAGCCGCCGAATCGCGTGGAAGAAATGCCGTTTGTCAGTCCGTTTTCGTATCCATACGCCACGTATCTGTCAGCCCATGACGGCACGTCGGTGAACGGGTGAGAATACGTGCAGTCAAGAGCTTCGCTCTCACGCCCGAGCGTTCGTATGAGCATGACGAGCGCTTCCGTGCGCGTCGGCGCTCTCTCCAAGTCGAAATCGCTGTCGGAAACGCCGCGAAAGAGGCCGAGCGACTTTAAAGAAACGGCAAGACCGGCTTCAAACGAGGTGTCGCGCGCCTGCGCGGCCAACGCGCCCGTAGACATCATACCTAATAAAATAACGACGCAAACAAAAACACATATTATCCGTTTTTTCACGTCAACACCTCCCGTTATTAAGTAAATATAGTACATAAATATTGACTTATATTTCTAATATACAGCATAAAACATGAAAGCGCAACTTATTTATATATATAAAAACTGTTTTTTTATAAAAGACTTCACATCAAAGCAAAATAGTGTATAATAAAAAAATACGACGTTTTATGAAAAAATAAATTTTAAGGAGTTTCTTTTATGCCGCGTAAAATAATCCTCTCGCCGCACGCCGGATTTTGCTTCGGCGTAAAGCGTTCGGTGGAAATGGCCTACGGTGCAGTGGAGCAGAACTCGCAGAATCTATATATGCTGGGTGAGATAATACATAACGACCTTGTAGTAAACGAGCTCATAAAAAAAGGGGTCAAGCTTATACATTCGCCCGACGAGATAAAGGGAGAGAATGCCCGCGTTATAATCCGCGCTCACGGCGAGGCAAAAAAAATCTACGACAGACTGGGCGAGCTGGGAGTAGAGTGCATCGATACGACCTGCCCGTTCGTAAGAAAGATACATCGCATAGTCGAAAAGCACCACGAAGCGGGCGATGAGATAATAATAATAGGCGACAAGGCGCATCCGGAGGTGATAGGCATCAACGGATGGTGCGAAGACAGCGCAAATATTTATAAAACTTTAAATGAATTGCAAACAGGGCTTGAAAATTCTGTCGCATTTGATATAATGAATACTAACGTATGCTTGGTAGCTCAGACGACTATCAATAAAGCAAACTGGCGCAGATGTCTGTCATACGTTAAAGCAAACATACCGAATGCGAAAACGCACGACACGATCTGCCTTGCAACTGAAGAACGGCAGAATGATGCGGCCGAGATATCAAAGGTTTCCGATACCGTGATAGTTATCGGCGGCAGAAAAAGCTCCAATACATTGAAGCTTGTTGAAGTATGCCGTGAGCATTGCAAGAACGTGTTTCATATTGAAACGCCAAAAGAGCTTAAGAGCATCACGATTGGGAGAGACGACAAGGTAGGTATAACTGCCGGCGCGTCTACACCCGCCTTTATAATTAGGGAGGTTATTGAAAGAATGGAAGACGAAAAAATAATCATGGACAACAACGAGGAGTTAAGCTTTGCGGAGGCTGTTGAACAATCCATCAAATCTTTACATACAGGAGACGTTGTAACCGGTATTGTAAGCAAGATTTTACCCGGAGAGATAAGACTGGACCTGGGCACTAAGCAGGACGGCTACATTCCGGCGGATGAGTTCACTTCCGATCCCAACGCTAACTTAAACGATCTTGTTAAGGTCGGCGACGAGGTCGAAGCGTTTGTTGTGAGAGTATCTGACGTTGAAGGCGTTATCATGCTCTCAAAGAAGAAGATCGACTCTATGAAGATGTGGAAAGAAGTAGAAGCGGCTGTAGAAGATCAGAGAGTACTTTCCGGCGTTGTTACAGAGGCCGTAAGAGGCGGCGTTGTAGTTATGGTAAACGGCGTAAGAGTATTCGTGCCGGCGTCACTTGCGGCAGAGCGCTACACCGAAGATCTTTCCGGCCTTGTAGGCACAAATGTTGATTTACGCATACTTGAGATCAATCGCCAGAGAAAAAGAGTTATCGGCTCTATAAAGAGCGTTCTTGTTGAGCGCAAGGCGGAAGCCGCTAAGAAGATCTGGGACGAGATCGAAGTAGGCAAGGCTTACAAGGGTATAGTTAAGTCTATAATGCCCTACGGCGCTTTTGTTGATATTGGCGGCGTTGACGGTATGTTACATATTTCCGAGATGTCATGGCAGCGCATAAAGAATCCGTCTGAGATCATGGCAGTAGGCGATGAGATCGACGTATTCATTTTAAAGCTTGACACGGAAGGTGAGAAGAAGAAGATATCGCTTGGTCACAAAAAGCCCGAGGACAATCCGTGGGAGATCTTCAAGTCCAAGTACAACGTAGGTGACGTTGTTTCCTGCCGTATAATCAAGCTTATGCCTTTCGGTGCATTTGCACAGATAGTGCCCGGAGTGGACGGTCTTATCCATGTATCGCAGATCGCTCAGAAGCATATTCCGAGCCCCGAAAGCGAGCTTTCTATCGATCAGGTAGTCGACGCGAAGATAACGGCTATCGACTTCGAGAAGAAGAAGGTCAACCTGAGCATACGCGCGCTTCTCGACGCAGCATCAAAGGAAGTTTCAGAGAACGCTGAAGCACAGGCAGCTCAGACTGAAGAGACTGCAGAGAGCGAAGCGGCTCCCGCAGAGGCTCCGGCAGACGCAGAGTAAGAAACAAAAAATGTAAAAAACGGGATCGGTATGAGTCCGCCCCCGTTTTTTGATACGAAAAAAGAACGTGCCACGGCACGTTCTTTTATTGCGTACTTTTTAAACCGACTTCTGATTAAACCGCACGTTCAACCTTATTAGATCTTAAGCATCTGGTGCAAACATTTATTTTCTTTTTGCTGCCGTTTACGATTGCATTGACCTTCTTTACATTCGGCTTCCAACTGCGGTTGCTTCTTCTGTGCGAGTGGGATACAGCGATGCCGAAAGTAACGCCCTTTCCGCAGATATCACATTTTGCCACGATCTACACCTCCCCTTGATTGATCAGAAAAATCCGAAAACGGATACATACATATTTCAACTTGTATAGTTTATCAGAGAAATCGGCTAAATGCAAGCCTTTTTTTCGTATTTTCAAAAAAATTTACTTAAACGCCTGTGCGCATTAAAAAAGCATAGCCAAAAGCAGCGAATAGATATATAATTATATTATCACGAAAACGAGGTGTATTGCAATGGAAGAACGCGCTTATATTTTAGTAAAAGATTTGATAGACGACTTTAATCTTGAAGTGATAATCGCCCCCGACGGATTTGAAAACAAGAGGATATACTCCTCGGATATGATGCGTCCGGGACTTCAGCTTGCCGGATATTTCGACCACTTTGACCCCGGACGAGTACAGATCTTCGGCAGGGTGGAGATGAGTTATCTTGAAAAGCTTTCGGCGCAGGAACGCTCAAAGGCGCTTGAGGCATACTTTCAAAAGGAGCTTTCCGTTGTGGTGATAGCGCGCAATCTGCCCGTATTTACCGAGATGGCGCCGCTTGCGCACAAGTACAATACTCCTATACTTCGCACAAGCGCAAAGACATCCCAGTTTGTGAGTGAGCTTGTATACTACCTGAACCGCCGCCTGTCAAAGGTGATCTCGTGCCACGGAGTGCTTGTTGAGGTATACGGCGAGGGCGTGCTTTTTATGGGAGAAAGCGGCGTTGGTAAAAGTGAGACGGCAATAGAGCTTATAAAGCGCGGACACATTCTGATAGCCGACGACGCGGTGCTCATCCGCAAGATATCCGACAGGGAAATACTCGGCATGGCGCCGGACCTTATAAAGCACCTTATGGAAATACGAGGCATAGGAATAATAGACATAAAGAACTTGTTCGGTATAGGCGCCGTAAAGGATTCGACAGTTATCGATCTCGTTATAAATTTAGAGACGTGGGACGATAATAAATATTACGACAGGCTCGGAACAGACGGTGAGTATTCTCAGTTTTTCGACGTTAAGATCCCCTCGGTGACGATACCCGTAAAGCCCGGACGAAACCTGGCAGTTATTATCGAAACGGCGGCAATGAACAACCGTCAGAAGCGCATGGGATACAATGCGCTCGACGAGCTTGACCAGCGTATGAAGCAGCAGGAGCTGAAGGAACGCATAGATAAGGCGAAGGGAATGTAAGGAGGCAGACGTATGATAAAAGCGGATTTACATTGCCATACGCTTGCAAGCGCGCATGCGTACAGCACGCTTTTGGAGCTTTTGACCTTTGCAAAAAAGAAAGGCCTTGAAGTTTTGGCAATGACGGATCACGCGCCGGCGCTTCCGGATTCGCCGAATATATGGCATTTCAGAAATTTGAGAACTCTGCCCGACGAATACGAGGGAATAAGGATATTGCGCGGAGTCGAAGCCAATATAACGGATGAGAACGGCACTCTCGATATGCCGGAAAAGCTTCTTTCTTCTCTTGACTGGGTGATAGCATCGTTTCACGACGACGCATACCGTGGCGCGGATATAAGCACGAATACGAAGACTTGGCTGAATATTATTAAGAATCCGCACGTAAATATGTTGGGACACCCCGACAGGCTGCCGTTCGAGTTCGACCATGAGACGGTCATAAAGGCCTGCCGCGAATATGGGAAAGTCGTAGAGATAAACAACCACTCCTTCAGAATGAAGCGCGGAAGCACGCGCGACATCGAGGATATCGTGCGCGTATGCAAAAAATACGGCGTACTTCTCGCGATAAACTCCGACGCGCACGTATGCTTTGACGTGGGAGAGGTGTCCGACGCGCAGCGGCTGATAGAAGATATGGGTTACGATAAAGATCTCGTGCTTAATTATTCTCCAGAGCTAATAATGGAGATCGTTTCTCAAAAGAGAGGTACAAATGGATAAAAGCAGTTTTTCTATTCTTGACAAGTATAATTTAAAGACAGAGTTCGACGTGCCGCTTAAAGAGTATACTTCTTTCAAGATAGGCGGTCCGGCCGACGCAATGGTGACTGCATATGACGACGATGCGCTAAAAGCGGCGCTCGCGTTTGCAAAAAAAAGCAGGCTGCCCGTATTTATACTCGGCGGCGGCTCAAATATACTCGTGTCTGACGATGGTCTAAGAGGCATGGTAATAAATATGGAGGGCTTTTCGGAGCTTTCGCTCGTTTCCGACGATACGATATTTGCGGGCGCAGGCGTAAGAATGTCACGTATTGCGGCGTTTGCGAGAGACTGCGCGCTCTCGGGGCTTGAATTTGCAAGCGGGATACCGGGAACGCTGGGGGGCGCGGTATATATGAATGCAGGAGCGTACGGCGGCGAGATCAAGGATGTAGTTATACGCACGAAATATGTGACTTTTGACGGTAAAACGGGAGAAACGACAGGAAATGAACATGGCTTTTCTTATCGCAGCAGCTCGTTTTGCGACTCGGATAAGATAATCACGGGCTCGTATATCAAACTGAAGCACGGCGAACGCGCCGAGATAACGGCGCTTATGAAAGATATGAACAAGCGCCGCGCCGATAAGCAGCCACTATCGTTTCCCAGCGCGGGAAGTACTTTCAAGCGCCCGACAGGCGACTTTGCCGGCCGCCTTATAGAGGCGAGCGGATTAAAGGGCGCGTCGTGCGGCGGCGCGCAGGTCAGCGAGAAGCACGCCGGATTTATAATAAATACGGGCAGCGCAAGTGCGCGCGATGTTTACGAGCTTATACGCCATGTACAAAATGAAGTAAAAAAGCATAAGGGAGTCGAGCTTCAGACAGAGGTGAAGCTCATAGGCGATTTTTCATATGCGAAAGACGGGTGTAAAAGTGGAGAATAACGAGACATTTACAATAGATATCAGCTCTTTCGGATATAAATACGGCGCGCCTGCAAATGTAAATCTGCTTTTTGACGTGCGTATTATGCCGAATCCGTATTATGACGAAAGCCTGCGGGATTTCTGCGGCATGGATGAGCCGATACGAAAGTTTATGGAGGAGCACGGCGAATGCAATGATTTTTACGAAAAAATGTCGCGTTTTGCCTTTTATTATATAGAAGAAAGCAAAAAGGCGGATAAAAGCGTATCCGTTGCGTTCGGATGTACGGGCGGCAGACACCGATCGGTATATTTTGCGCACCGGTTTTTCCTTGACTGCAAAAGAAACGGATATGATGCGCGCGTTTATCATCGTGAACTCGGAGGAGAAAATGAGCTTTTCAACAAAGGTTAAGGACGAGCTTTGCAACTTCAAATATACTAAAAAGCCGTGCTGCGCCGATGCGTTCCTTACGGGGGTGCTGCTTTTTTCGCAGGTTTTTACAGAGGAAAGAATCGTGCTTTCGTCCGATTGCAAGGAATTTCTCGACAGAACTGTGGCTTCTCTTCGCAAGCTTGTGGGGATCGAAGTATCGGATATTGCCGAGTTTTCGCGCGCGGGGCGCATTCTTTATAAAATCGAACTTACGGGCAGCACTGTCTTACATCTTTATGAAGCGGCTCATTCTATGCCGCTTTCTTTGGAAGAGGGCGCGCTTATAAAAAAATGCGACAGGGCAGCTTTTTTAAGAGGGGCTTTTTGCGCGGCCGGATACGTGTCGGAGCCGGAGTCATCGTATCATCTTGAGATAGACGCGCCCGACGAAAAGCTGTGCTTACTTATTACGCAGGTTTCGGCCTCGCTTGGAGCAGAGCTTAAAACGGCGCCGCAAAGGGGCAAAAAAACGCGCGCTTATATGAAAAACGCCGATGAAGTATTTGCATTTTTAAATATGCTGGGCGCATCATCGGCGTCGCTTCGCCTTATGGAAGCGAAGGTCATAAAGGAAGTGCGCAACAACATAAACCGCCGAGTTAATTTTGAAACGGCAAATCTTTTAAAAACGGCTTCTGCTTCGGCCGAACAGATAGAGGCGATAGAAAAGATAAAGCGCGAAAAAGGATTTGAGTTTTTGCCGGCGCATCTTAAGGAGCTGGCTGAACTGAGGCTTGAAAATCCGGACATGTCGCTTGCACAGCTTGGCGAACGTTTAAGCCCTCCGCTTTCACGAAGCGGAGTAAATCACCGGCTTAAAAAACTAGTTGAGCTTTCCAGATCGTGAGGTGGTATCAATGACTGATTTTGTACATCTGCATCTTCATACCGAATACAGCCTGCTTGACGGCGCGTGCAAGATCGGCGAGCTTATGAAGCGCGTAAAGGCGCTTGGGCAGTCCGCCGTTGCTATAACGGATCACGGAAATATGTACGGCGTTATAGATTTTTATAACGCGGCCAAGGCCGAGGGCATAAAGCCTATAATAGGCTGCGAGGTCTATCTTGCGAAGAGGACCCGTTTTGATAAAATGAGCGAATATGATTCGGAGAATTATCATTTTATACTGCTTGCGAAAAACGAAACGGGCTATAAAAACCTTATAAAGATCGTTTCTGCAGCATATACGGAAGGGTTTTACCGCAGGCCGCGCGCCGATGAGGAGTTGCTTCGCGCCCACAGCGAGGGTATCGTGGCTCTCTCGGCCTGCCTTGCGGGAAAAATAGCGCGCACGATAACGGCGGGAGATTACGAGGCGGCAAAGGCTGCGGCGCTAACTTATAATGAAATATTCGGAAGCGGCAACTTCTTTTTGGAGATGCAGGATCACCGTATCGAGGAGCAAAAGACGGTAAACGAGGCGCTTTTGCGTATGTCGCGCGAGACGGGCATACCGCTCGTAGCCACAAATGACGCTCATTATATATCGGCACGGGACTTTGAAGCGCATAATGTGCTGATGTGCATACAAATGGGCAAAACTGTTGACGACCCGGGGAAAATGGGCTTTGACAACAATGAGTTTTATGTAAAAAGCTCTGAGGAAATGGCCGAGCTTTTTTCATATGCGCCCGAGGCGATAGAAAATACAAAAAAGATCGCCGATATGTGCAATGTGGAATTTGACTTTTCCAAAAGACATCTGCCCAAATTCGGAGACGGAAACGAAGAGATAAATTATATCACGCTTAAAGAGCTGTGTTACGACGGGCTTAAAAAGAGGTACGGAGACGATAATACGCACGCCGAGCGTTTGGAATATGAGCTTTCGACGATAAAAAGCATGGGATTCGTCGACTATTTTTTAATAGTGCACGACTTCGTGCGCTTCGCGCGCGAAAACGATATTCCCGTAGGCCCGGGAAGAGGCAGCGCAGCGGGCAGTATAGTGTCTTACTGCCTTTATATAACATCGATAGATCCTATAAAATATAACCTGCTTTTCGAGCGATTTTTAAATCCCGAAAGAATAACGATGCCTGATATAGATATAGACTTCTGTTATGAAAAGAGACAGCGGGTAATAGATTATGTGGTGCATAAATACGGCGCAGATCACGTTGCGCAGATAATAACATTTGGTACGATGGCGGCCAGGGCGGCGATAAGAGACGTGGGACGCGCGCTCAATATATCATATGCCGAAACGGACGCCGTGGCGAAGCTTGTACCCACAGACCTCGGCATAACGATAGAAAAGGCGCTTGTAAAGTCGCCGGAGCTTGCAGAAAGGTATAAGAACGATATAAATGTGAAGCGTATAATAGATATGTCGCGCCGTCTTGAGGGCATGCCTCGTCACGCTTCGACTCACGCGGCAGGCATAGTTATAGCAAGCAGCCCGCTTGACGAATTCGTGCCGCTCGCATTGAACGACGAATCGGTGGTCACACAGTTCCCGATGAAGACCATAGAGAACCTGGGACTTTTAAAAATGGACTTTCTCGGTCTTCGCACGCTTACAATTATTTACGACGCCGTTAAAATGATAAGGGAAAGCGATCCCGATTTTGATTTGGATAAAATAGATTATGACGACAAAGCCGTATACGATTTTATTACGAGCGCCAATACCGACGGCGTATTTCAGCTTGAGAGCGGCGGCATGAAGCAGGTCTTAAAGGGATTAAAACCCAAAAGCATCGAGGATATCATAGCCGTTATTTCGCTTTACCGCCCCGGCCCCATGGAATCCATACCGCGCTATATCGAATGGAAAAACGATCCTTCAAAGGTGAGATATAAGCATGAGAGCCTCCGCGATATTCTCGACGTGACTTACGGCTGCGTTGTATATCAGGAGCAGGTAATGCAGATAGTAAGAAAGCTCGGCGGATATTCACTGGGACGCGCCGACATGGTGCGCCGCGCGATGAGTAAAAAAAAGGCTGACGTAATGGCCAAAGAGCGCGATGCTTTTTTAAACGGCGTAGTAGATGAAAACGGGAAAACAGTCGTGGAAGGCGCGATAAGGCGGGGAGTGCCAAAGGACGCCGCCATATCCATATTTGACGAGCTTATGGATTTCGCGTCGTATGCCTTTAACAAGTCTCACGCGGCGGCATACGCTTTTATAGCTTATCAGACGGCATATCTTAAATGCCACCATACAAAGGAATTTATGGCGGCGCTGCTTACCGCATCCCTGCAAAGCAGCGACAAGGTGAGCCAATATACCGCTGAGGCAAAGAGACTGGGTGTTGCCGTGCTTCCGCCGGATATAAACAAGAGCCAGTCGGGATTTTCCATAGACGGCGATAACGTGCGATTCGGCCTGGTTGCTGTTAAAAATATAGGCGTGTCGCTGATAGACACACTTATAAACGAACGCGAAAAAAACGGCGTTTTCACTACTTTTTCCGATTTTTGCGAGCGTATGAGCGGGCGCGAGATAAATAAGCGCGCCGTTGAAAGCCTTATAAAATGCGGCGCATTCGACAGCCTGGGGCTAAAGCGGGCACAGCTTCTTTTGGTGTTTGAACAGCTTATGGACGATACGGCGAGAAAAAACGCTTCAACAGTGAGCGGACAGCTAAGCATGTTTGACATTCTTTCGGAAGGGCAGGAAAAGAAGAAAGATGAGGTCGAGCTTCCCGACGTGGAGGAGCTGCCGCTTATGAAGCGCCTTGAAATGGAAAAAGAGGTCACGGGCCTTTATCTTTCAAGTCATCCTATGAATGAATACGAGCCGCTCGTGCGCACACTTGGAGCAATAACTATAGGCGATATAATAAGCGCAGCTTCGGAACACGGCGCAAAGCTCAGAGACGGAGACAGCGTTAAGGTCATAGGCGTTATCAGTACGCGCAAGAACAAAACGACGCGAAACGATAAAATGATGGCCTTTTTAGAGCTGGAGGACCAATACGGATCGGCGGAGGCCGTGATATTTCCCAATCTGTATGAAACGTGCAGCCATATTTTAAAGCCCGGAAGGGTAATATATATGAGGGCAAAGGTGCAGTTTCGCGAAAGCGACGGCAGATTTGCAAAAAGCGGCGTGCGCGACGCCGCTTCCGAGGGAGCGCCGACGCCTACGCTTATAGCTGACAGCGTCGATCCGATTGAGAACGTGAGCGCGCCGAAAGAAGCGGCCGCGTCAAAGCTCTATATAAAGCTTCCGTCAGAGCGAAGCTTTGAAATGATAAAAACACGCAAAATCCTTAAAGAGCATCCGGGGAACTCCAAGGTACTTATTTATTTTGAAGACGTAGGAAAGCTTTTCGCGCTGAGAAGCGACCTTTGGGTAGAGATAACCAACGAGCTTATAGAGGAGCTCTGTGGGATACTGCCGAAAGAACACGTAAAAATAAAATAACAGCGTGTCAAAAAACTTCCGGCAGAACGGCATGACAAGAATATAAATTGGGATGGTATCTATGTATGAAAGTAACGGCGTCGTAAGGACGATAGGCATACTTACTTCAGGCGGCGACGCGCCCGGCATGAATGCGGCAATACGCGCGGCGTGCCGCACGGCGATAAAGAACGGCATGGACGTTTACGGTGTGCAGCGCGGATATAACGGCCTCGTCGAGGGAGACGCCGTGAGGCTCGATTTTAAATCCGTGTCGAATATCATAAACAGAGGCGGGACTATATTAAAAACGGCGAGATGCAAAGAGCTTATGACGCCGGAGGGCGTAAAAAAAGCGGCCGCGAATGTAAGGGCGCTTGGGCTTGACGCCGTTTTGATAATAGGCGGTGACGGGTCGTTTCGGGGCGCCGAGAAGCTTTCCCGCGAGGGCGTAAAAGTCGTCTGCATACCGGCGACGATAGACAACGACGTTGGCTGCAGCGAATATTCGATAGGCTTTGACAGCGCGCTGAATACGGCGGTCGAGGCCGTGGACAGATTAAGAGACACGACCACATCGCACGAACGCACGAGCGTAGTCGAGGTGATGGGGCACACGAGCGGCCAGCTTGCCCTTTCGTGTGGCATAGCTGCGGGCGCGGCGATAGTTATGATCCCCGAAAAAAAGTACGATATAATGCGCGACGTCGTGGAGATGTTAAAAAGCGCCAAAGCGTCGGGAAAGAGCCATAATATAATAATAGTGGCCGAGGGCATCGACGGCGGCGCCGCACGCATAGCGGAGGTCTTACGCGCGCTTACAGACGTTGATCTCAGAGTGACCATCCTCGGTCATATCCAGCGCGGAGGAGTGCCGTCGGCGCTTGACAGGATACGCGCGACTCAGATGGGAGTGCGCGCAGTGAAGCTTTTGACAGAAGGAAAGCACGGCAGGATCGTGGCCGTAAGCGGCGGACTCATATGCGATTATTCTTTGGAGGAGGGTCTTCAAATGAAAAAAGAGGTAAGCCATGATTTTTATGAAACGTCTATAGAGGTATCATTATGATTTAAAAATTGCCTAATATAAATAAAATGTGCGCGTAAACAGCGCACTTTTTATTTATGTAAACGTCGCTTAAGTTATTCCCACGTTTGTTTATCTACTTAAAGGTGAAAATACAATATGTACGCGACAAGAACTGCGCGTACAAAAAATCAGGAATAGGGGTAGATAATGCTAAGAAAAAGAATAATATGTCTTTTTGCGGCATGTGCGCTTACAGCGGGTTTATTTGCACTTTACAGCGGCGCGCATGAGAATTATATCGAGGTCTCGGCAGATATGGAACCTGCGAAAGAGCTTATACCTCTTGGAATAGCGTCGGGGATTCGCCTTTTTTGCCAAGGTGCGGCCGTAGTCGGAATAAATGAAGTTGAAACAGACAAAAAAAGGGAAAAACCGGCTAAAGACGCCGGAATAAAGCCGGGCGATATAATCACCTCTATTAACGGCGTAAGTATCGGCGGTATCGACGATGTTATCGCTTTTATGGAGGAGTGTACGGGAGAGGAACTGAAAATAGGCTTTATGCGCGGGAACGTGGAAAAAACTGCGTCTATACTTCCGGCGCTCTCGCGGGAAAGCGGCAAGTATAAGCTGGGGCTGACAATACGCGACAGCGAAGCGGGAATAGGAACGCTTACGTATCTCAATCCGCTTACAGGCGCGTTCGGCGGCCTCGGACACGGGATACAGGATCCGAATACAGGAAGGCTTTTCGATATGGCAAGGGGAGATGCTTCCAATGTTATTATAACCGGCATTATTAAGGGATATAAGGATGAGCCCGGAGAGATCACAGGTATGTTTTTGGAAGACGGCGAAAAAACAGGAGACGTATATCTGAATACTGAAAACGGCGTATACGGAAAAGTAGCGCCTGATTCGCCGCTTTTAAAGCTTGAATCGTTTAAAACAGCGCAAAATGATGAGATAACTGTCGGCAAAGCCGAAATTTTATCGAATATTCTGTCGGATAATGTCGAAAAGTTTGAAATCGAGATTGAAAAGGTGTACAATTCGAGAACAAACAATTCTAAGAATATGCTTATAAGAATAGTTGATAAAAGGCTTCTAAATGCGACCGGAGGCATAATACAGGGGATGAGCGGAAGCCCCATAATACAGAACGGAAAGCTTGTCGGCGCCGTAACTCATGTTCTCGTTCACGACCCGACGCGCGGATATGCCATATCAATAGAGAACATGCTGGCGGATAAAGAATCGTTTTCAAATTCGGCATACGCAGCCTGAGCGTAAAACTACCAAAATATTTACATTTTCTGTAAATTAACACTTGAAATTGTTGTAAATATATGGTAATATACTGTTGCGGCCGAAAATAAAGATACAATTTAAGAAAGGACAGAGAAATATGATGCAGAAAATTAAAGTATTCGTCGCTGACGACAGTCCTGATTTTATCAGTGCGCTCAAGGAAAATTTATCGAAGGAGAAAGTTGAGATAATAGGCACGGCTTCCAATGGCGTGGAGGTTATAGACGCTGTAGAAAAGCTTTCGCCGCATGTGGTGCTTATGGATATCGTGCTCTCGGGGCTTGATGGACTGCAGATCCTTAAAAATGCCGAAATATTGACTAAAAGGCCTGTATTCATTGTCATAACGGCAATAAGAAGCGACAGAGTGATGGAGGAAGCCATTGAGCTTGGCGCGGATTATTATATGCGCAAGCCTCTTGATTTCGGAGCGCTTGAGGACAGGATCGTAAGTTTCGGCACAAAAGGCACGAAAAGGCGCGATGCAATGCTTATATTCTCCGATGAAGGGGAGCTTTCGCTCGAGGCACAGATAACAAAGATAATGCATGAGCTGGGCGTCCCTGCGCATATAAAGGGGTATCAATATATGAGAGAGGCCATAATGATGGCTGTAGAGGATATGGAAGTTATAAACTCTATCACAAAGCTTTTGTATCCATCGGTGGCCAAACGGTTTCAGACGACTCCCTCGCGTGTTGAAAGAGCAATACGCCATGCGATAGAGGTGGCGTGGGACAGAGGCGACATCGACGCGTTGGACAGCATATTCGGCTATACGATACAAAACGAAAAGGGCAAGCCGACCAACTCGGAGTTTATAGCGATGATAGCGGACAAGCTGAGACTGAAGATAAAAATGGACAGAAAAGCTGCCGGAATAAAAATAATATGATGAAACAAGGGGCGCGAAAAGCGCCCTTTGTTTTTTGCATAATAATGTAAGAGTTTTTATTTTATGTTGTTTAAAAGCACAAAGTATGATATTATAAAATAAAAACGGGAGGAGCCATATTATGAAAGCGGCAGTTGTAACGGACGCAAAAAATATTGAAGTCAGGGATGTAAACAAACCCGAATCCGATGGGAGAAACGTTATTGTAAAAACGCAGACGGTGGGCATATGCGGCGGCGATATCCATGTTTGGGAGATGGGCGACCAGCCGACGTATAAGGGCACCGTTATGGGGCACGAGCACGCCGGAATAGTGGTTGATCCCGGCGCGCGAAGCGACCTAAGGCCGGGCGACAGAGTAACGACCATCCCTGTAAGCGTTGGCTGCGGCGTGTGCACCGCATGTCTTGAGCACAGGTTTTTGGAGTGCGAGCACAGAGTATCGGGCATGGGCCTTTCGGCGGCCGGACTGCCCGGCTCATATGCGGAGTATTTCACAGCCGATCCGTCGCTCGTAAGAAAGATACCGGACAATATGACAAACGAAGAAGCCGCGATGGTCGAGCCGTGCGCAACGCCGTATTCCGTAGTAAAGGATATGGGCATAAAGCGTGGAGATAAGGTTTTGGTATTCGGCGGCGGTATTATAGGATCTTTCTCGGCTCAGTGGTCAAAATATTTCGGCGCGGACTACGTCGCTATGGTTGAGGTCAATGAGTTCCGCGGCAAGAAAAACCTGGCGGACGGCAATATTGACGAGTTGTTCGACGGCAAGGACCCCGAGCTGTTAGGAAAGCTTTTAAAGGCTTCCGGCGGCAAGGGATTTGACTATGTGCTTGAATGCACGGGACATGCCGAACCGCTGAACACGGCGATGATGGCAAGTAAAATGTATGCGCGCATCGCAGTGATAGGAGTGTCGGTAAAGCCGATAGCTTTTAATAATGTAGTAGCGCTGTTTAAACGCGCCCGTCTTCAGGCATATCTGGGATATTCGAACGAAGAATTCGACGAGGTGATGAAGCTTATAGCCGAAAAGAAATTTGACGTATCGCGCCATTATTCAGGAGGCTGCAGCCTTGAAAGTTTAAACGAGGTATTTGAGGAGCTGCACTCGCCGACGTCGCAAAAGGTCAAGATGATGATACAGTTCCCGAGGGATTAAAAAACGCCGATTTTTGGGGGAGCGCGGTATTCTTGCCGCGCCCCTTTTTATATGCGCAAAAATGCTCTTTTAGACTAATAAATAAAATACACAAAAAATATAAAAAAGGGGCTTGGATTTTTGTAATAATATGATATAACAATTATATACTTATACGAGCAAATCTTATAAACATTATATATTAAGGAGGAACGTGAAATGAAAGGTGCAATAATTACCGATTACAAGAAGCTTGAGATCAGGGATTTTCCAAAACCCGAGCCGGACGGCAAAAACGTTATCATGAAGGTACAGACCTGCGGTATTTGCGGCTCCGACATACATATGTGGGAGGGAGGCGGAGATGCGCGCAATAAAGGCATACGTCCCGGACACGAGCATGCCGGCATAGTAGTTGACCCCGGATCGCGTACCGACCTTAAAGTAGGCGACAGGATCACTTCGCTTCCGAACAGAACCGCGTGCGGCGAGTGTACGGCGTGCATGGAGCGCCGTTTCGACGATTGTACTCATATAATAAAAGGCGTAGGCAACTTCCCGGACGGTCCCGCCGGAACTTATGCTGAGTATTTCAGCACGGCGCCCAACCTCGTAAGAAAGATACCCGACACCATGACGAACGAAGAGGCTGCAATGATAGAACCCTGCGCAACTCCGTATTCCGCAGTCAAGGATATGGGTATAAAACGCGGAGATAAGGTTTTGGTATTCGGCGGCGGCATAATCGGTTCCGTTTCCGCACAGTGGGCAAAATTCTTCGGCGCTGATTACGTTGCAATGGTAGAGGTAAACGAATTCAGAGGCAAGAAAAACCTCGAGATGGGCAATATCGACGAGTTGTTCGACGGAAAGGACCCCGAGCTTCTCAATAAGCTTTTAAAGGTTACGGACGGCAAGGGCTTCGATTACGTGCTTGAATGCACAGGCCAGGCAGGACCGCTCAACACGGCAATGCTCGCAAGCAAGATGCGCGCACGCGTTGCAATAATCGGCGTATCGGCAACGCCGATACTCTTCAACAACGTTGTTGCTCTCTTTAAGCGCGCACGTCTTCAGGCATACCTTACCTACACGGACGCTGAATTTAACGAGGTAATGAACCTTATTGCGGCGAAGAAGTTCGACGTTTTAAGATATTACTCCGCAGACTGCAAGCTTGAGGAAGTACAGGATTGCTATCATGAGCTTCAGTCTCCCAACTGCGATAAGATAAAGATAATGATCCAGTTCCCGAGAGATTAAATTACAGCGAAATACATTTTAAGCGCGGTTTAAAACACCGCGCTTAATTTTTGCCGGAAAAACGAATGAGCTAATCAGAAATCGTCCAATAATAACAATACACAAAAAGTCATAAAAAATGGCTTGGATTTTTGTGATAATATGATATAATAAACATAAATCAGGACAATAGTTTTAAAAAACCATATGAGGAGAACTGTGAAATGAAGGGCGCAATAATCACCGATCATAAGAAGCTTGAGATAAGAGACTTTCCTAAGCCCGAGCCGGACGGCAAAAACGTTATCATGAAAGTGCAGACCTGCGGAATTTGCGGTTCCGACATACATATATGGGAGCTGGGCGATCAGCCCGGATTTCATAACGTGCGCCCGGGACATGAGCATGCGGGCATAGTTATAGATCCCGGATCGCGCACCGACCTTAAAGTGGGGGACAGGATAACCTCGATCCCGAGAAATACCGAGTGCGGCGTGTGTACCGCATGTCTTGAGCATCGCTATGACGACTGCGTGAACAGAACGAAGGGCGTGGGATGCTATTCCGACGGCCCGGCCGGAACGTACGCGGAATATTTTATCACACCGCCGTTTCTCGTAAGAAAGATACCAGACACCATGACGAACGAGGAAGCGGCGATGATAGAACCGTGCGCGACTCCGTACTCCGCAGTCAAGGATATGGGCATAAAGCGCCAAGATAAGGTCTTGGTATTCGGCGGCGGCATAATCGGTTCGTTTGCAGCGCAGTGGTCGAAATACTTCGGCGCAAGCTATGTTGCGATGGTTGAGGTAAATGAATTCAGAGGAAAAAAGAACCTTGAATTAGGCAATATAGACGAGCTGTTCAACGGGAAAGACCCCGAGCTTTTAGGTAAGCTTTTAAAGGCGACGGGAGGACGCGGATTTGACTATGTAGTTGAATGCACGGGCCAGTCCGACCCCTTGAATATGGCGATCATGGCTAGCAAGATGCGCGCCCGCATAGCGCTGATAGGCTCGGCGTCCGCTCCGCTTACCTTCAACAGCGTCGCAGCACTTTTCAAACGCGCCCGCCTTCAGGCATATTTTACCTATACCGACGCCGAGTTCGACGAGGTAATGAGGCTGATCGCCGAAAAGAAGTTCGACGTTTTAAAATACTACTCGGCGGACTGCAAGTTAGAAGAGGTAGAGGATTGCTATAGGGAGCTTCAGTCTCCTGACTGCAATAAGATAAAGATAATGATACAGTTCCCGAGAGATTAGACCGATGTGTTTTTCACGGTATGACTTTATTTTGAAAAAACATACAAAAAACACAAAAAAGGTATTGGATTTTTTAAACAAAGTGATATAATATATATAACTTGAAACAGGCCATTAAAAAATATATAAACAGGAGGAATGTGTAAAATGAAAGGCGCAATAATTACCGATTATAAGAAGCTTGAGATCAAGGATTTCCCGAATCCCGAGCCGGACGGTAGAAACGTAATTATGAAGGTGCAGACCTGCGGCATCTGCGGCTCCGACATACATATGTGGGAGATGGGCAATCTGCCGGGCTATCAGGGCATACGCCCCGGTCATGAGCATGCCGGCATAGTAGTTGACCCCGGATCGCGTACCGACCTTAAAGTGGGCGACAGGATCACTTCGCTTCCTGTAAGCGCTCCCTGCGGAAAATGCACGGCGTGCATGGAGCATCGCTATGACGAATGCACGAACAGAATAAAGGGCGTAGGAAACTTTGCCGACGGCCCTGCGGGAACGTATGCTGAATATTTTATCACTGCTCCCAATCTCGTAAGAAAGATACCGGACGGCATGACTAATGAAGAAGCGTCGATGGTAGAGCCCTGTGCGACCCCCTATTCCGCAGTTAAGGATATGGGCATAAAGCGCGGCCACAAGGTACTCGTATTCGGCGGCGGCATTATCGGATCGTTTGCCGCACAGTGGGCTAAATACTTCGGCGCAGATTATGTTGCAATGGTAGAGGTAAACAAGTTCAGAGGCAACCGAAACCTCGAGGTAGGCAACATAGACGAGCTGTTCGACGGCAAGGACCCCGAGCTTTTACAAAAGCTCATAAAGGCTTCCGGCGGCAAGGGCTTCGACTTCGTGCTCGAATGTACCGGTCAGGCAGGACCGCTCAACACGGCAATGCTCGCAAGCAAGATGTATGCGCGCATCGCTATAATCGGCGTAGCAGCACAGCCGATACAGTTCAACAACGTTGTTGCTCTCTTTAAGCGCGCACGCCTTCAGGCATATCTTTGCTACACCGACGCTGAGTTCGGCGAGGTAATGGATCTTATCGCTTCGAAGAAGTTTGACGTTTCAAGATACTACTCCGCAGACTGCAAACTTGAGGATGTAGAGGACTGCTACAGAGAACTTCAGTCGCCCGATTGCAATAAGGTAAAGATAATGATACAGTTCCCGCGCGACTGATAATTATAATGCTTATAGAACGCGGCTCAAGCGAGCCGCGTTCTTTTATGCGTTCTTTTATGATCGGAATAATATTGTGATATCCGCGATATACTTATAAAAAAGAAATTCGGAGGATATCCATATGAAACAAGTCGGCAGACTTATCCTTTCGCTTGCTGCTGTTCAGGCGCTGGGATTCATATCGGGACTGGCGGCGATGGGAGCGGCCGAAGTATACGAAAGCCTTAGGCTTCCCGCATTTGCGCCTCACGCCGGTGTGTTTGGGGTCGTGTGGCCGATACTATACGGTGTTTTGGGCGTAGTTCTTTATCGTTTGCGTTTTTACCTGCCCGAAAAGAATGACTCGGAAAAAGTTGCGGATGCGCTTAATTATTTTACTGTGCAGCTTGTTATAAACCTTTTGTGGACGCCGATATTTTTTCTTTTAAACAATTTCTGGGCGGCGTTTTTTTGGCTCCTTTTGCTTATCGGTACGGCGGGCGCATCATTTTTCAAGATGTGCGATGCTGATAAAGTCTCTTTTTATCTTTTTATTCCTTATCTTTTGTGGATAATATTCGCCGCAGTTTTGAATTTTTTTGTTGCAGTTATGAATTAGAAGGTTGCTATGGATAAATTTAAACAAAAAAATTCAAAAAACTATTTTCTTTTTTGTAAAGATATGATATGATAACAATACTTATTAAGCAAACCAAATAATCATAGGAGGAATACATAACATGAAAGGTGCAATAATCACAGGCGCAAAAAAGATCGAAGTACAGGATTTCCCGATGCCCGAGTCTGACGGCTATCACGTAATAACGAGAGTTGAGACCGTAGGTATCTGTGGATCCGACCTTCATTTCTGGGATCTTGGAGACCTTCCCGCTCATAAATTCACCCGTGTGGGACACGAGCATTCGCTCGTAGTCGTTGACCCCGGAGCACGCACCGACTTAAAGCCGGGCGACAGAGTTACGTCCATACCGCTTCCCGCTCCGTGCGGAAAGTGCGGCCCCTGCCTTGAACATAAGTTTGACCGCTGCGAAAACAGAGAAACGGGCGTAGGCAACTTCCCGAACGGTCCCGCTGGCTCCATGGCCGAGTATTTCGCAACGGCTCCCTCGCTTGTAAGAAAGATCCCCGACAGCATGTCTAACGAAGAGGCAGCAATGGTTGAGCCGTGCGCAACGCTCTATTCGGCTGTTAAGCGTCAAAGAATACTGACAGGCGAGAAGGTTTTGGTATTCGGCGGCGGCATAATCGGTTCGTTTGCTGCACAGTGGGCAAAATATTTCGGCGCAGGCTACGTTGCAATGGTAGAGGTAAATAAGTTCAGAGGAGAAAAGAACTTAAAGGACGGCAACATAGACGAGCTGTTCGACGGCGCTGATCCCGAGCTTGTACAGAAGCTTTTAAAGGCGACGGGCGGCAAGGGCTTTGACTTTGCTTTCGAGTGCACCGGTCAGTCCGTCCCGATAAATACGGCTGTTCTTGCCTGCAAGATCGGCGCGACAATCACTATGATCGGTTCGTCCGACAAGCCGGCGCAGCTCAATCTTATTCCCGCGCTTTACAAGCGTCCTACGCTCAAGTTCCACCTTTGCTATTCGTTCGATGAGTTCGACGAAGTTATACAGCTCATCGCAGACAAGAAGATAGACGTAATGCGTCACTACAGCTGCGACTGGAAGTTAGAGGACATCCAGGCTGCATATGAAGAATTAAAGAAGCCCGACAGCGACAAAGTAAAGATCATGGTACAGTTCCCGCGCGGCTGATAATAGCATAACAGTATAAATACTTGCGGTGCAGGCAGTTTTAGTCTGCACCGCGTTTGTTATTAAGAAAGCTTATGATGCAGGATCTGTGCTGTAAAAATAAATCAGATAAGAAAAAAGAATTATAAAATCACTGATTTTTTAAGTATTAAGAAGTGTTTTTTATATTAAGCAAGCTAATTTGAAGAAAAAACTTGCCTGTATAATGTAAAAAATGAGGAAATGTATTATAAACATAGTCAAAAAAGGTGATTTTTTATCATTCAATAATAAAATCCTAATAAAATGTAAACAAAGTGTAAACAAAAAAATAGGCAAATTTTCCGATTGGGTTTTTTATGCAATAATGATAAAATAGTATCATTGAAAATATGCATTTTTGCTGATTTTCAATAATACGAGAAAGCATATCGAAAAATAATCAAGAGAGGTGTATGTATTATGAAAGCTGCAATGATTACCGCGGACAAGAAAATAGAAATAGTTCAGATCGACGCTCCCAAGGCGGACGGTTACAAGGTACTTATGAAGCCTACGGCTGTAGGTATCTGCGGATCCGACGTGCATTTCTGGCAGGTTGGCTCGGGTGCCATGTATAACAGCACCGTTCCCGGACACGAGCACGCAGGCGTTGTTGCCGATCCCGGCTGCAGGACCGACCTGAAGGTAGGCGACAGAATAACCACTATCCCGCTGACGACCTACTGCGGCCGCTGCGAAGCATGTCTCAGAGGCGATTTCGACAACTGTACCGCTAAAATTCCCGCTCCCGGCAACTATCCGCAGGAAGCTGCAAGAGGCTCGTATGCAGACCTTATGGCTGCGGCTCCGCATCTGGTAGTTAAGCTTCCAGACACAATGAGCGACGAAGAGGCTGCTATGATAGAGCCCGCTTCCACGCCGTATTCGGCATGCAAGCAGCTCGGTATTTCGAGAGGCGCGACCGTCCTCGTTTCCGGCGGCGGCATCATAGGTTCCTGCGCCGCACAGTGGGCAAAGTATTTCGGTGCAAAATATGTTGCAATGACCGAGGTAAACGAGTTCCGCGGTAATAAGGTAAAGGCCGACGGCTACATAGACGAGCTGTTTGACGGCAAGGATGAAAAGATAGTTGAAAAGCTCCGCGTTGCAACGGGCGGCAAGGGCTTCGATTACTTCATCGAGTGCTCCGGCAACATAAACGGTACGAACACCGGTCTTGCAGCTATGAAGATGCGCGGCAAGGTTGCCCTCATCGGCGTACAGCTTCAGCCGAAGCCGTTCTCAATTTTCCACACGATGCTTTACAGACTTACGGTTATAGGCATCCTCGGCTATACCGCACCCGAGTTCAAGGAAGTTATGCAGATAATCGCTAACAAGGAATTCAACGTTCTGAAGCAGTATTCGAGAGATATAAAGCTCGAAGAGGTTCAGCAGGCGTTTGAAGATCTTGAGAACCCGAACGGCACAGACATAAAAATAATGATAAAGTTTGACAAATAGTTTGACAAATTGTGAACTTGGTGTTATCATACTTTGTATAAACAATTGTTCCCCTATTTTTGCCTAATTTGCTCTCGCTCTAAAAAACACAGATTGCATTTAGGTTCGGGGAAAAGGGAACAGGTTTATTTATTAAATTTATTTTATAGGAGGTTTTTTTACTATGGCAGAACAACAACCGGTAAAAAAGAACAGGTATTGTTGGGTAATCTTCATTATTTGCTGCTTAGCCGGTCTTTGCGGCGTTGGTCTTATCAGTAATACGTACGGTCTGTTTATGGGCCCGATTGCTATAGACCTCGGCTTCCAGACCTCGCAGGTTTCGCTTATAATGACGATCGCATCTTGGATCACCGTTGCATTCTATTGGCTCGGTGGTAAGGCATTCGCTAAGTGGGGTCCGAGAAAGGTTACCACGATCGGCGGCTTTGTAATTGCTGCCTGCATGTTCCTTTACGCATCTTCCACTCAGATCTGGCACTTCTATTTAACCGCTGCTCTTTGCGGCGCTATGGGCGCATTCGCAGCGTTAAACGTTGTTCCGGTTCTTATCAACAACTGGTTTATAAAGCACAGAGCGCTCGTTATGGGTATCTCTTACATGATGACCGGTATCGGCGGCGCGCTTTACAACCCGATTTTTGCAACCATCATCGTTAACCACGACTGGAGATACGGCTACAGAGTAGCAGGTATCATCGCACTTATCTTCCCTATCGTAACGCTTATCTTCTTAAGAAGTAAGCCGGCTGATATGGGCTTAAAGCCCTACGGTATCGAAGAGTCCGAGGAAATGAAGGACATTAAGGATCAGGTCGAGATAAAAGAGTTCCCCGGTATCCCGAAGAAATACGCTTACAAGTCCGCTGCTCTCTGGCTCGCTCTCGTAACGATCATGTTCAGCGGCTTCTGCACCGGCTTCAACCAGCACTGGGTAAACGCAGGCGTAACCTACGGCTTCGACCTCGTATCCGCATCGTTCCTCGCTACCGCAGCAATGCTTGCAGCTGCAGCATTTAAGATCATCGGCGGCGCAATGAACGACTCCAAGAAGATCGGTCCGAGAAACACGTTCATCATCTTCTCGATAATCGGTACTGTTGCAATGATCATCATGATGATCCAGCACAGCAATCCTTCCTTGGGCGTAATCGCTCTCTGCGCAGTTCTCTACGGTACTACCGTATCGCTGACCACCATGCAGGGCCCGGTTATCATCCGTGAGATATTCGGTATGAGAGACTATGGTCTGCTTTATCCTATCGTATTCATGGGTATGTCCGCAGGTACCGGTCTTACTTACTCTCTTAACGCAGTATTCCTTGAGGCTGTTGGCTCCTACATGGGCTCCTACATCTTCAACGCAGTCTGCAACGTAATCGGTATAGTATTTGTTATCATTGTATTTGCTGCAGGTAAGAAGGCAAGAGCTAAGTACTGGAGAGAAGTTGGCGAAGCTATCTAAGCTTTGGCTTGATTTTCACGGTAATATAAGTTATTATAAAGACGGTACTCTATGTACCGTCTTTATTTTTAGTTTGGAGGTCTTCTCATGCGCGCAGCTATGATAATGGGCAAGGAAAAAATCGAAGTGACTCAGGTACACGACCCCGAGCCGAACGGCAAACAGGTTATAATAAAAACAAAGCTGGCCGGTGTAACGGGATATGATACTACGCTTTGGGGATTGGGCGATATAACGGGCGAAACTGTGCCGGGCCACGAGATCGTGGGAACGGTAGCGGACGCCGGCCCGCGCGATGATTTAAAAGAAGGCGACAGGGTGACCGTTTTGCCGCTTGCCGCCTGTCTTGAGTGCGATTTCTGCAAAAGCGGGCAGGAAAACCTCTGCTATAAAAACCGCAACACCCCCGGAAAGAGCAAGCTTGCACAAGGCACCTTTTCGGAGTATTTCGAGGCTCGCCCCGAATTTGTAAAAAAGATACCGGACAAGTTTTCCGATTTTGAGGCGCTTATGCTTTCGCCTGCGGCTACGGCGTATCATATGGTGCGCGAGATGGGCGTTCGGCCCGGCTGGAAGGTGCTCATAAGCGGAGGCGGCGTCATGGGCGCTCTCGTCGCCATGTGGTGCAAATTCTTCGGCGCGAAATACATTGCCATGTTTGAGAAGAACAAAACTCGCGCTTTGAATGTAATGGATTACGGAGAGGTAACGAAGGTGCTTGACCCCGAAGATCCCGAAATAATCGATATACTCCTTTCGGATTCGCGCGGCCTAAACGCTCATTTTGAATGCTCCGGCAACGCAAGATTTTTGAACACCGGCATTCTAACGCTCAGGCGCAATTCGACTATCGCTACCCTTGCCATGTATAATAAGAGCGCGCCGATAAACTTTTTTATGCTGGGTACTAAGCTTATCCGTATCCGCCCGTTCAACGCGCATACTCCGGCCGATTTCGATGAAGTGGTGCGCCTTGTTACTGAAAATCCGAGGAAGCTAAACTTAAAGAGATATTATTCGGCGTCAGTTGGCTTGGGCGACCTTCAGCGCGTATTTGAAGAGCTTAAAAGCGACGACCATAAGTATGAGAAGGTAGTTGTAAACAAGTTTTAACGCTTAGTTTTACGCGTTATAACAAGAGATTTAGTTTAAAGATATACCGTCCGGCGTTGTTCCGGCCGGTTTTCTTTATAAGCGGAGGCGTTTTATGGGACACTATATTCCCCAAAGCGTGCGCTTCGTATTGCGCCGTTTAAACGAAAACGGATTTAAGGCGTACCCTGTCGGAGGATGCGTGCGCGATACGCTGCTCGGACGCGCCGTACACGACTGGGATATTGCGTCGTCGGCGCGTCCCGACGATATAAAGCGAGTTTTTGCCGACTTAACATGCTTTGACGAGGGCCAAAAATTCGGTACGGTGGCAGTTATGGCAGGCGGCGAAAAGATAGAGATAACGACGTTTCGGCGCGAGGATGTTTATTCCGATCTGCGCCGCCCCGACCGCGTATATTTCTCCGACGATCTAAAGGAGGACCTTTCGCGCCGTGATTTTACCGTAAACGCGCTCGCCTTTGACGAAAGCGGCGAAGTAATCGACTGCTTCGGCGGATGCAGCGACCTTGAGCGCGGGCTCCTTCGCGCCGTGGGAGACGCAGAGGCGCGCTTTCACGAGGATGCGCTTCGGATAATGCGCGCGATAAGATTTTGTGGCGTACTCGGCTTTTCACTGGAAAAAGAGACGCGCGCGGCCGTATTTCGCTGCCGCGGACTTCTTGAGCGCGTCGCACGCGAGCGCATATACGACGAGTTTAAAAAGCTTGTAACGGGCGGCGGCGCTTCGCATGTCATAAGCGAATATGCCGAAGTCATAGCCGTTTTTGCGCCCGATATAAGCAGGGCGCGAAGCCTTTCGTTTGCCTGCGCGGTCATATCATATTTGCCGCCGGATTTTTATACGCGCCTTGCCGCGCTTTACGTCTGCGGCGGGATCGACGACGCAGCGGCGCGCGCGCGCGGCCTTTTTTGTTCACTTAAAAGCAGCCGTGAGGACAGAACGCGTACAGATAATATTATTGCGGCGTTTTGGGCGCTTGTCGACACGTCGGACGTGACGCTTAAAAAAGCGCTGTCGCGCGCGGGAGAACGCGCCGTAAAGGACGCCATCCGTATAAGAACGGCTGCGGCAAAGGTTTCGAATGATGAAAAAAGCATAACGCTGTATACAGAGGCGCAAAAGAAGACGGATGCGATAATCGATTCGGGCGAGTGCTTTACGTTGGGCGCGCTTTCAATAGACGGAAAAGATCTGATAAAGCTGGGATTTAAGCCTTCGCCGCATTTGGGAGCAATACTTGACGAATTGCTTTCGGCAGTCATAGAAGGAAAAATTCCAAATGAGCGAAAGGCTCTTTTGGCATACGCAAAAAAACTTCAAATATAAACATAACAAGTCTCGCCGCGTCATATATTTTTACAAAATGATGAAAGGCGGGACACGCGATGGATGAAAGGAAAAATTTTAAAAGGCCGGAATCGGCGCACAACGTTATCATGGAAAATCGCAGAAAGCTGAGCGTTTCCGGCGTTGAAGACGTCGATAATTTCGACGAATCGACGGTGACGCTTATAACGGCGATGGGCGCTCTCACGGTACGAGGCATGGGCATTAGGATAAACAAGCTTAGTATTGAAACGGGAGAGGTCATGATAGAGGGAGATATCGACAGCTTTGAATATTCCGACGCATCAGCCGAGCGCGACGGCGGAGGATTTATTTCGCGTCTCTTTAAGTAGCGTCATGGGTATATCGGTTGCTCATCAGACCGTTGTTTTTTTGTGGTCGATACTGCTGGGCGCGGCTATTGCTTTTTTTTATGATTTTTTCAGAGTGATAAGAAAACGGCTGCGTCATCTTGATTTTGCGGTAATGATAGAAGACGTTATATTCTGGCTTGTTGCATGCGCTTCGATCTTTGTGTTTGTTTATAATACAAATTCGGGCGAGCTGAGAGCCTTCTTGGCGATAGGGGCGATAATGGGAGCATTTTTATATTTTGCCGCTTTAAGCCGTCCCGTTTCGGCAGTAATGGGCGCAGTTTTTATGATTTTGGAAAAAATCATAAAGGTTTTACTGCGCCCTTTTATGATAATATGTCGCCTTTTTATCAAAAGAATTAAAAAAAGAGAGAAAAAGTCAAGGAATTTTTTGATAAAGTTGAAAAAAGTCTTTAAATTCAAGTTAAAGTCTGTTAGAATGAATTTGGGTATATGCAAAAAATGAAAGCATATCCTGCGGAAGATAATATATGTACCGCTTCGGAGGAAAAATATCATGGAAGGTGCTACCAAAACGAGGGGACGCAGACGTATAATTCTTATAATTATATTGGCAGTCTTTATAGTATATATTATATACCAGATGGCAACGCTCGGCTCCATGATAGAAAAAAAGACACGGGACTTAGAGTCGCTGCGTACACAGGTGGAAGAACAAAAGATAATTAACGAGCAGCTTGAACGCACACTTGAACAGCCGATCGACGCTGAATATGTTGAACGTGTGGCACGTGAAAAACTTGGACTGGCTTATCCGAACGAGCGAGTATTTGTAAATGTTGACAGCAATTAACTTTAAATAAAGGCTTACATTTATCAAATTAAGGGGGATTTGTTTACTTATGAATCTGGAGGTAGGCTCTGTTTTGGAGGGCCGTGTCACGGGCATTACAAAGTTCGGCGCGTTTGTTGCCTTGGGCGGCGGTAAGGCCGGTATGGTACATATATCGGAGATAACGCATACCTTTGTCAAGGATATTCGTGACCACGTAAGCGACAACCAAATCGTTAAGGTAAAAATCATTAACATAAGCGAAGACGGAAAGATAAGTTTGTCTATGAAACAGGTCCCGCAGTCGGAAGACGCAAATCAGGCGGCAAAGAAACCTGCTTCGGGTGAAAAGGGCCAGTCTCGCAGCAAATCAAAGCACAGACAGAGTACCGCGAATAATACTCCTATTCAAATAGACTTTGAACCACTCCGAAAGGATCCGGAAAATCTTACTTTTGAGGAAAAAATGAGCCGCTTTAAGCAGGACAGCGACGAAAAGATGCACGACCTCAAGAAGTATATGGAATCAAAACGCGGAGCTGCGTCAAGACGCGGAACGTCGGGAAGATATTAAAATATGCAGGGACGCAAGGCTTTGTTTGCGTCCCTGTTTTATATTTTTTTCGGTAAAGGCTATACTACGATATGGAGGGGATCATTATGTACGATATTATTATAATAGGCGGAGGACCGGCAGGGCTTTCATGCGCCATTTATGCCAGGCGCGCCGGCCTTTCCTGCGTTGTCGTTGAACGCGGCTTTATCGGCGGGCAGATGACAACGACTTATTCTATAGAAAATTATCCCGGCATAAAACAGATAAGCGGATTTGACCTTGCCGAAGCCATGAGGGAAAGCGCCGAAGCGCTCGGATGCGAATTTATGGAGGCCGATGTGTTAAAGATAAGCGACAAAGGCGCCGTAAAGGAAGTGCTTTTAGAAGCAGAAAAGCTTGAAGCCAAGGTAATAGTGCTTGCTATGGGAGCTTACAGAAGAAAGCTCGGTATAAACGGAGAAGAACGCTTCACGGGAAGCGGTGTTTCCTACTGCGCAACGTGCGACGGAAGCTTTTTTAAGAATAAGAACGTGACAGTTGTCGGCGGAGGAAATACTGCTCTTGAAGATGCGCTGTATCTGTCGAATTTTGCGAGCGGCGTGACGCTTGTTCACCGCCGCGATGAATTCAGAGGAGCGCGCCACCTGTCTCGGCTCGTTTTAGCCAACGATAAGATAAACGTAATGTACGATACGGTATTAACGGAGATATCAGGAAAATTCAACGTAAACGCAGTAACTGCCGAAAACGTAAAAACAAAAGAGAAAAAAGAGCTTCCGATGGACGGTGTATTCATCGCCGTTGGCACCGTTCCCGAAACGGGCATAGTAAAGGGGCTCATAACGCTTGATGAAGCGGGCTATATCATAACAGACGAGACGCTAAAAACAAATATCCCGGGCATTTTTGCGGCCGGAGATATAAGAAAGAAAGAATTACGTCAAGTTGTAACTGCCGCAGCAGACGGCGCTATTGCCGCGCATATGGCGGGCAGATATATAAACGAAGAGCTTTCGATATAAGAGGTCAATATGCTCCTTACAAATTTAAAAATATATACTATGGAAGGCAAAGCCGTGGAAAACGGCTTCATACATATAGGAGAAGACGGGAAAATCGTCTCAGTCGGCGCTATGGACGAGCTTGATTTTGGCGACGACGATACGCGTGATATGAGCGGCCTTTGCGCATGTCCCGGTTTTGTGGATTCGCACTGTCATCTCGGCATGTGGGAGGATTCGCTCGGCTTTGAGGGCGACGACGGAAACGAGGACACCGATCCCGCAACGCCGCAGCTTAGGGCGATAGACGCCATAAACCCGCTTGACCGCGGCTTTTTAGAGGCGCTTTCGGGCGGTGTTACTACAGTAGTAACAGGACCGGGCAGCGCAAATCCGATAGGCGGACAGCTTGCGGCAATAAAGACGTATGGGCGCGTCATCGACAAAATGATACTGCGCGGTCCTATTGCAATAAAGTTCGCGCTTGGTGAGAATCCGAAGGGCGCGTACAATGCGAAAGGCCAGACGCCAACTACGCGAATGGCTACTGCGGCGATAATACGCGAAAATCTATTCAAGGCGAAAAGATATCTTGAGGATAAAGAGCGGGCGGCAGAGGACAGCGAGCTTGACGAGCCGGAGTTCGATATGAAATGCGAAAGCCTTATACCGCTTTTAAAGCGTGAGATACAGGCGCATTTCCACGCGCACCGCGCCGACGATATATTTACGGCGATACGTATAGCGCGCGAATTCTCGCTGGACGCAGTAGTAGTACACGCGACAGACGCCGCTCTTATAGCAGACGAGCTTAAAGAGGCTGAAGCGCGCGTGATGCTTGGGCCTGTCATGGCGGGAAGGTCGAAGCCGGAGCTTAAAAATCTGTCGTTTGAGGCGGCGCAGGCCATGCTTAAAAACAAAGTTCCATTTTCGATTATAACGGATCATCCCGAAACGCCGATAGATTATCTGCGCCTGTGCGCAATGATGTATGTTAAGGCAGGGCTTTCACGCAACGAAGCGCTTCGGGCCATAACGATAACGCCCGCGCGCATCCTTAATATAGACGACCGCGTAGGGTCGCTCTCTTGCGGCAAAGACGCCGATATCGTAATAATCGAAGGGGAGCCTTTGGACTTTGGTTCAAAGATAAGATATGTATTTTCTGACGGCAGGCTTTCATGGGGAATGCCGATCTAAGGGGGTATATAAATGAGGGAAATTGACGTTGGCGTTGTGCGCGATACGCTGGAGAGACTTTTCGTTGAGGCAAATCTTTTTTTGCCGGAAGATGTGGAGCAGTCGATATGCCGTGCAAAAGACAGCGAGATATCTCCGGCGGGGAAAAACATTTTAGGCGATCTTTTGAAGAACTTAGACGCCGCAAAGGAGCTTAACGTACCGATATGTCAAGACACGGGCATGGCGGTGGTATTTATGGAGATAGGGCAGGACGTCCATTTTACGGGCGGCGATCTGAACGAGGCGATAAACGAAGGCGTAAGGCGCGCATATGTGGGCGGATATCTTCGAAAAAGCGTTGTATCCGATCCGCTTGAACGCGTAAACACCGATGACAACACGCCGGCAGTCGTGCATTTTTCGATAGTCGCCGGCGACAAGGTGAAGATAACGGCGGCTCCGAAGGGCTTTGGAAGTGAAAATATGAGCAGGCTTAAAATGTTTACGCCTGCCGCATCAGAGGACGATATAATAGATTTTGTGACACAGTGTGTTGTTTCGGCAGGAAGCAATCCCTGTCCGCCCGTTGTGGTGGGGGTAGGCGTTGGAGGCACGTTCGAGGTGTGCGCGCGGCTTGCCAAGGAGGCGCTTCAGATACCGCTTGACATTGAAAATGAAAGCCCGCGTTACGCGGCCCTTGAGAAGCGAATGCTTGAAAGCATAAATAAAACAGGCGTCGGCCCTCAGGGCATAGGAGGAAAGAATACTGCGCTGGGCGTAAAGATAAAAACGTATGCCACTCATATAGCGGGACTCCCCGTAGCAGTAAACATAAGCTGTCATGTAACGCGTCATAAAACAGCGGTGATATGAGATATAGGCATTTTATATAGTTTGAGATATATTTTTTGTGAATTTCATGTGAAAAGCAACAAAAACACCTTGCATTTTCTCCTGAATGTTGTATAATATAGTTGCATAAAAGATGCAAAGGAGTGAGATTATGAACATTACAATCACAGCAAGAAAGTTTGAACTGGGCGATTCGCTTAGGGAGAAGGTCGAGAAAAAGTTAAAGAAGCTCGACAAGTACTTTGCCAATGAGTCAAAGGCAAACGTAACTATCACGCGGGAAAGAGACAGGGAAACTGTCGAGCTCACCATCTACCAAGGCTCACTCATTTTCCGGGCGCAGAGCACTACAAAAGATATGATGGAATCCTTAGCGGAGGATATCGATATTGTAGAGCGTCAGATCCGCAAGAACAAAACGCGCCTTGAGAAAAAATTAAGAAGCGGATTTGACAAGACTGAGATAGACGTCGCACCCGCCGAGCCTGTCGAAGAGGAAGGCGAGTTTAATGTGGTGAAGGTGAAGAAATTCCCCTTAAAGCCCATGACGACCGAAGAAGCGATACTTCAGATGAACATGCTGAACCACAACTTCTTTACTTTCAAGAGCATTTCCGGAGTTTATTCGATCGTATATAGAAGAAAAGACGGAAACTATGCTGTTATAGAGGCTGTTGAATAAAATATTCGGCTTATAACATGATTTGATACATAAAAAACGGCGGCGCTTATGCGCCGCCGTTTTTTATGTGATGGTTCTTCGTTATAAGCGTATGGAGAGTCTGAGTGAGATTGTATTCATTTAAGAAGGTCACCACTTCGTTTAAAAGTTTTGCCTTTTTTTCCTTGCTTTGCCCAAGGCGTCTCTTTTTTGCGCGTATCATTATATTCTTAGGCGAGTGCTCCATGTCGATAAATTCCATAACGGAAACGTCGTAGTCGGAGTATTCCAAAAGCTTTGCGCGTATCGCATCGGTCGAAAGCGCCAAAAAGCGTTCTTTCAACAAGCCGTAGGACGACATGAGTCCGTAGGATTTTTTCACCTGGAGATTAAGCTCGTGCTGACAACACGGAATGGCTAAAATGCAGCGAGCACCCCAGCTTATCGCGTTAAATATCGCAAAATCGGTAGCCGTATCGCACGCGTGGAGCGAGATCACCATATCGGGGATAAAAGAAGGGGAATGATCCTTTATGTCTCCCACTTCAAAGGTTAGCCCGGTGTAATTATATCGCGCGGCGATATTGCGGCATTTTTCGATGACTTCGCGCTTAAGGTCAAGGCCTACTATACGCACCTTGCGCCCGCGCTTCATAAAGTATTCATATACAAGAAACGTAAGGTATGACTTGCCGCAGCCGAAATCGATTATTTTATATTCTTCGGCAGCATCCTTTGATACGATATCGTCGATAAACTCTAAAAAACGGTTTATCTGCTTGAATTTATCATACATCGGCGCAGATATGCGGCCGTCCTTCGTCTGAACGCCAAGCTCGCACAATACGGGCGAAAACTCGCCTTCGCTTAAAATATACTTCTTTGTTCTGTTATGTCTGTACTCATTGCTTTTATTGTCGTTTTTATGCTCCGAATAAAGGAGCTTTTCTTTTTTTGAAAGCTTTATTAAAACGTCACATCCGACGGTGCGCGCGTCAAGCTGACGGTAATCACGCATAAGCATTTCTTCAAGCTCATGCATGGCGGCTTCCTTAGGCATGTTTTCATGAAACGCCTGATCATTTACTATGCGTTCAAACTGAAAATGTGTCTTTTCGCGAAGAATAAACGGGCGCACAGAAACTTTTCTTACGCTTTCGTCTTTTTTTCTGCAGTTGCTCACCGTTATAAGTATTATATCTTTCGAAAAAAGGCGCTCAAGCGCGCTTTTTATATCTTCCACTTTTTTTGTTCCTTTCCCGCTTTTTTAAAAATTATATCACGTTTTTATGAAAAACAACATAGTATGATATATCGGAGGTGGCAAAATGCGGCGTGCGGGATTTAAGAAACGCCCGGCGCGCGTAAGATCAAAAACAGGCGCGCGCAATACGGCGTACAGGATAACTGTATTTATAATGACAAGCGCTCTTATTGTCGCGCTTTTGTTTGCGGCAGAGAAGCGTTTTGCTCCCGTGGTGGAAGCGGAAGCTTTATCAAAGATCAACTACGTTTTCTCAGAAGCGATATTTGAGGCTATATCCGAAACGCTGTCAGAGGAGGGAATAGACTATAACGACCTCGTCACGTTTTCTTATGACGAAAACAAAAAGATAAGCGCGATGCAGGTGGATACTGTGAGAATAAACAGATTAAAGTCGCGCGTATCGCAGAACGTCCTTCGGGCGGTAAATGAGATAAAACCCTCCGATATATCAATAAGGCTTGGTACGGTGCTTGGAAATGAGATGCTTCTTGAGCGGGGGCCTAAGATCCCCATACGCTTTTTGCCGATAAGTATCGTAAATATTGAAATATCGAACGACTTTTGGGCAGCCGGCATAAATCAGGTAAGACACCGTATTTTTCTTGACGTAAGCGTGGATATAAGCGTTATTCTGCCGAGGAAGCATGCAAAAACACAGGTCGCCTCGCGCATAACTGTTGCAGAGACCGTAATAGTAGGAGAGGTGCCGAGCGGCTTTACTTACGTTATAGGCGACAAAAGCGACACAGTAGGTATAATAAACGATTATCAGATGCATTAAAACAAGCGAAAGTCCGGGAGGAAGGACTTTCGCTTTTCGCTTCTCGTTTTAAGCATGATTACACTATAGTATATCCGGCCGCGCTCAGAGCCGATACGGCACGGTCAAGATCTTCCTCTTTAACGAGGATATAGTCGGTATTGAAGGTGGAAACGGCGAATATGCCGATATTGTTATCAGCTAGAATGCCCGACAGCTTTGATAAGATACCGATGAGTGAGAAATCGAGCGTTCCACTGATCCGAAAGCCTCTCCAGCCGTCGCTGCGCTTAAGCGTATTGGGCGGCGTATCGCTTTTGGGGCAAACTATGGATATTTCCTCGTCTGTTTTGCCTATAAAGTAAAATTTCCGCCTTAAGTCAAAAGATCCCATATCAGAGACCTTGCATACGGTAAACTCGCAGGGCAGTATTTTAAGCTCCATTTCGTCTTATTCCTTTTCTTTATGATTTACAAATATACGATAGCATATTTCACACGCAAAGTCAATCAGAGGGCGAATTTTCTTGACAAAAATGTATATTTTTATTAAAATATAATTGATAATATTGGTGTTTTTGAACAAATACAGGCGATACAGATAATAAATTAAGATATAAAACGATGAGGAGGAATAGCGTATGACAGAGACCGATATTAGGCTTATTGAGGCTTTAAAGGAAAAATATCTTGATTCCGATAATCTGTGCTGCTTTTACGAGCGCGAAGAAATACTTGAGCGGTTTTCCAAGGCTTACCTCATAAGGCGTCCCGGCTATGCCGATATAATATCGGCTATGTTAAAGGAGCTTTCGCCGCTGCTTTTTGACGAAGACGTGTTTGCGGGTCGTATGGTGGAGGCACATCCGGATCCCTCGTGGAGCGCAGTTCCGCATACGAACGTTATAGACAATCCGGGTCATATCCATTTAAGATACGACGATATTTTGACCCTGGGCGTTCGCGCCATAGTTGAAAATATTGAAAAGCGCGCTTCCATGCTGGGCGACGTACAGTCGAAGGTGTTCGCGGTAAACTCGCGAAAAATATACGAGGGCATAGAAAGCTTTGCGCGCCGCTATTCCGAGGCCGCAAGGAAGCGGGCCGACGCGTCTGAGGGCGAAGCGAAGGAACGCTTCGGGCGCATTGCGCGCGCGCTTTCGATAGTGCCGATGGAGCCGGCATACGATCTGTTCTCCGCGCTTCAGAGCGTGTGGTTCATCCATTTTATTGCAAGCTGCTGCGTCGGCGCGCGCGACTACGGCTTCGGTCGTCCGGACCAGTACTTGAACCGCTTCTACGAAAAGGACCTCGCAAACGGAAAAACACAAGACGAGCTAGACGCGATGATCGCGTTCTTCCTCGTTATGCCTAACTTCATGTGCGGCATCGGCATGTACAACCCGCCGATGAAGCCTATACCGTCCCGTGCAAGCAAACAATATATGACGCTTGGCGGTCTTGACGAAAACGGCAAACCAATGTCTAACGCGGCGTCGTATGCAATACTTCGGGCCGAGGAAATATCGAACATGCCCGAGCCCGTTATTGTAAACAGAGTAAACGAGGAGGCCGATCCTGACTTCGCCGCGCAGGTATATGGCACCATTTCAAAGGTAACCGACAAGATGCATATATACAACGACAGGCTTGTGTTTAATACGCTCGTGAAAAAAGGCGTACCTCCCGAGATCGCGGCGGATCACACGTTTTCGGGATGCTGCTGCGTCGATCTCAACTGGCGGCTCATAAGAAACGAATGGTATCTGCCCATGCCTCAGTGGCTGAACAACGTGCTCGGCGTAAATGGGGGAGAAGTGCCCGATATACGTTCCGCAGAAGAGCTCATCTCACTTTTTAAGGCCGAAGCAAGGAGAACGCTTGAAAACGATCTTCTGCTCACAGTCGGAAATTCTACAATATGGCGCGTTATGGACAGGCTCGGTCATACGTTTGACGGTATGTTTATGGGAAACTGCGCCGAAACTTGCCGATATCCGCTTGAGGGCGGCGTTAAACGCCATCTTGTGAACGTATATCTTTGCGGTGCGGCTACGGTGATAGACTCGATAACTGCCGTAGACAAGCTTGTTTTCAGAGAAAAACGATATACGCTTGAGCAGTTCGTAAATATTCTCAAGAACAATTTTGAAGGCGAGCCGCTTCTTTGGGCTGAGATAAAAAACAGATTCCCCAAATTCGGCAATGACGACGAGGACGGCGACAGATATGCGAACGCGGCGATGAGCGCCGTTTTAGACGCGATAGACGAGATGCAGTGGCCCGAGGATTATATCCCGATAGGCTCGTTCTATTCGCTTAACCATCACAACAACTTCGGATGGGCGATGGAGGCGACTCCGGACGGCAGAAAGCGAGGCGAGGCCTTTTCGGAGAATCAGTCGCCCGTGTACGGCGCGGACAAAAAGGGCGTAACGGCGCTTTTAAAATCCGTGGCGAAGCTTCCGCTTACACGCACTGCGTCCGGCGGCATAAACCTAACGTTCTCGAATCCCGTTACGCCCGAAATGATAGGCGCGATAACAAAGGGCTACTTCGATATAGACGGCATACATACGGCGCTCACCGTCGTAGACCGCGCGACGCTTGAAGCGGCGCTTGAAAATCCTCAGGCGTACAGAACGCTTACGGTAAGACTTTTCGGTTTTTCCGAGTATTTTATCAATGTCGCAAAGTGGCAGCAGAAGGAGATAATAGAACGCACGAAGCTTTAAGAGGAGCAAAAGACCATGAGCAGCAAAGGAGTCATATTCGATATTCAAAGGTTCTCGATACATGACGGGCCGGGCATCCGCACAAATCTTTTTTTAAAGGGATGTCCGCTTGGGTGTCTGTGGTGCCACAATCCCGAGGGGCTTAAACATATGCCTGAGATATCGTATCTTGAAAAAAAGTGCGCCATGTGCGGGCGATGCGCGGCCGTATGTCCCAACGGATGCCATAAGGTGGATGAAAAAGGCCATACCTTCATGCGTGACGCTTGCGTTTCATGCGGAAAATGCGTCGAGGAGTGTTATTTCGGCGCGCTTGAGCTTGTGGGCAGGGAAATGGATGCAGACGAAGCGGCAGACGAGGCATACAAGGACGAAGTGTTTTTTAAAACCAGCGGCGGAGGCATAACGCTTTCGGGCGGAGAACCGATGTTTCAGCCTTCTTTTGCAAAAGAGATACTCATGGAGGCAAAAAGACGTGGTATTTCGACTTGCATGGAAACGAGCGGCTATGCGTCGAAGGAAAGCTTTGAGTCGCTGCTTGAATACGTCGATCTGTTTTTGTTTGATATAAAGGAAACGTCAAAAGAGCGCCATATTGAGTTTACCGGAGTTGACAATACGCCGATCCTTTCGAATCTGCGGCTTCTCTCCGACAGGGGAAAAGAGATCGTGCTTCGCTGCCCGTTGATACCGGGGAAGAACGACCGAACGGAGCACGCCGAGAATATCGCCGCGCTCGCGGAGGCGCACGCCGGAGTAATAAAAATCGAGATAGAGCCGTATCATCCGCTCGGCGTGTCGAAGAGCCTGCGCTTCGGCAGAACGTCGAAGTACGACCGCGATAAATTCATGGATAAAGCCGACGCCGAAGCTTTCGCGCGCATCGTGCGCGCAAGCACCGACGTCCCTGTAGAGGTGAAGTGAAGTATAGCGAAAAACGTAACGCTTTAGCGGAAAGGAGGAGGCATTATGAAACTGATAGAATTGTCATGCCCGCGCTGCGGAGCGGTGCTGAAGGTCGACCCGTCGAATACACAAGCGCACTGCGAGCATTGCGGCGCCGTGCTTTTGATCGACTATGAAGTGCGGACCATAAGAGTTGAGGACGCGGAGGAAGTCGGCTACAACTTTGAAAAGGGCAGACAGCGCGCGCAGGCGGAAGCAAATCGGGCCTCTTCCTCCTCGCAGACGCATTATACCCCGCCTCCGGGGGACGATTACAGAGAACCCCCGAAATATAATCCGCCGCGGGAAAGGCCCGCCGAGCCGGTCGAGCCGGTCAAAAAGGAACGCCGGCCGTGGGTTTGGATATTCTGGATTTTGGGCTGGATATTCATTTTTCCGCTACCTCTGGCAATGGTGATGTCAACGAAGAAGAAGCCGGGGGAAGGCGCCCGCATATTTATCATGTTGGTTGCAATCTTTACATACATCGCCATTTTGTTCGGAGTGCTTGGCGAAGTGATACCGGAAGGGCGTGATCGGTGGAGTTACGCCGGAGAAAGCGGTTACGTTGTGATTTCCAGTGATGAGAAATATGTGATTAAAGTACAGACGATTTCCAAAACAAGGAGCTTTGGACTGCGCCGACTTATGAGCGGAACGGTAGTCGTTGGATTAAAACCGGATCGCTGCCTCATAAAACGGAAGTAGTTATCCTTAATCAGGTTTTTAAGAGAGGATACAGTAAGCCTTCTTATTTGTTTGTCGAACGGAAGGATGACAAATCACGCTTCTATATCGCTTTCCAAAATTATTCCTCGACGGCATATTGGACACAACAGGACATAATAGATATTCCGCCAAGGCATGGAGCCTTAATAGCGGAATACAGGCAGGTCAGCGAATATCCTCCCGTTAATGTGAACGGCGAAGAATTGGAGATTCCGGACGGAACGATTGTGCTTGTAACGGGTGTAACGAAGTATAATGCTGAATGCAACATTTATGCCAAATATTGGGGTGATGGCCCCGACGGTTACGGCGTCATCGAATGTCGTTTTAACAGCGACGATCTGACCATTATTTACTGACGTTTGCTGCCCTTTGCAATACTATGCGATATATATATTACAAAACAGTCCTCGCATTTGCACGGATCGTTGATTTATTTGCGGCAAAAGGCAGAACGTCGAAGTACGACCGCGATAAATTCATGGATAAAGCCGACGCCGAAGCCTTTGCGCGCATCGTGCGCGCAAGCACCGACGTCCCTGTAGAGGTGAAGTGAGGGAAATTGCAAAACAGCCTGCACATTCGTGCAGACTGTTTTTATTTGGTCAGGCGGTGAATAACGCACTAGAGCAAGTGCATTAAAAAAACGCTGCAAAACCTATGTTTTCAGGCAGAAAATGCAAGGGTTTCTCCTAAGTTTATTGGAGGATGGCAAAAGCCCATTTTACAAATATGCCTCAAATGCGCTGTATCCGTCTGCGATCTCTTCGATCTTGCCCTTAAGCAGCAGATTGTCAAGCATCAAGTCGTACTTCCTGTAATCCCATACGACATCCGGCCGCTTTGCCTCATAATAAAACGAGGAGCTTCCGTTTTTGTCAATATCCTGTATGAGCGCAAGCAATTCGTCTGCCGGCATATCGTCGATGATACCTGATCCCGCGCCGGCGGTGATCTTCGGATAGGAGCGTCCTGCCCCCTTCTTCATTGGCTGAATATCCGTGATCTCCAAGGAAAATACTTGCTCGCATCCGAAGTCGTATATCATTTCCAGCATGCTTCCGACCTTTAGATCCAAGTCAGAGAGTTTTACGCAGAACAGACACTCGCTTTTCGAAATCTCCATGTCTTCGTCGGGAAGCTCGTAGGAGTCTCCGTCACAGGAGATGGAGAACAAGTGATACGCCAGAGTATCAAAGGTCGCAAGAACAGTATAACCCAACTGGCTGAGCGGCGCGTTGGAGGAGATTTGCAGTTCTCTAAAGATCCTGTTTTCGCATCCTTGATAAATGACTTTTATAGTATAAACGTTTGCCATGGCAATGTGATCCTCTCTTTCGTTCTGATATTCTTATACTTGTGCGGCCGCCTTCTGCCGCGTCAAGATCGTTCGGCAAACCCGATCCGCAATGTACTCCCGATCGCGCTGCGCATAGAAGCTCAGCGGTTCTTCCAGCTCCCGCCGGATCGCTTCCTCTGTGAGTTTTGGGATTTGCAGTTGTGAGCCGAAAAGATTTCTCGCATGAATGACCTGTCGATTGAATGTCGTATTGAACGGCCGCGCCTTGGCGGAGCGGATCAGCGCCGCAGGATCGATATCCATCAGCGCCGCCCGGATATTGGACAAAAGCCCTGCCCCGTTGTCAAAGATGGGGCAATAGTCGAACTGCCCGTCCTTTTCCAGCACGGCGATGTTGTTCAGATGACGGTCGTCGTTCAAAAACAGCGCGTCCACCTCAAAGAGCAGTGTCAAATACTGCGGGAACATTTCAAGACCGGTAAATGCTGCCGTCTCCCCGGCAAGCCACTCCATCCTTTTCTTGTCGCTGGGCAGGCGCGTCAATGCCTCCTTCAAGGAGCGGTTAGTCCTTTTATACAGATGGGACAGCGTGATGATAGACTCCCCCGGCTGCAGAAAATCTGCGCTGGAACAGCCGCTTCGGTCTCTTCCGTGAACGTTCATACGCTCCATCCGATAGCGAACGAAGCAAAATGGTGTGTGCGTTTCGATATTGCTGTACTCCAGTAGGTGGGATATAACGGTCTCTGCGAGTCCTTCATAACCAAACTGATCCAGCTTGTACCAGCGCCCGCCGTCCTGCCATTTTTCCTGGTTTCCCTTTGAGGAGGTCTCAGCTACCTTTTCGTCTGTTACAAATCGAATAGTCATTAGACCTCACGCACCTCCATCCATTGATTGTCCCCAGCCATGCGGCCCTGTGTTTTAGCAATGATGGCGAGAGGATCGTACTCGTCCAGCCCCAGCATTTCCAAATACTCTCGAAGCCCGGCCCGCTGACGCGGAATACAGCGCTCCTCAAGAAAAGCTTCCAGATCCACCCATGAGGGCAGCAGGTTTTTTCCGAATGCAGTTTTTACGAGATTGTCCGTATAGTTCTCCGCTCGAAGATCCTTGACCGTTCGGTCTGCGCAGATCAGCGTACACAGGTCCTCTCCGTTATAATATCGGATCTCAAGTAACTCATGCCCCGAAGCAAGTCGAGACGCCCTGTACTGTTTCACGCTCTGCTGTGGCTGAATAATGATCGCATCGCCGTCAAAGGAAAGGATCACACGCCCGCCGTCGTCGGAAAAACCCATTGCCGAAACCCATGATGAAGGCAAAGACAGCTTATACGTCTTCGATCCGCTCCCTGCGGTGCCGCCGGCTTTGCTGGCAGTAATCCTTCCGAGCCGTGTTTCCATGAAAATCACCTCGTGTGAATATTATAAACTATTCGGACCGAATAATCAAGAATAAATCATTTTTGCATTTGATGCAAAGCAGAATAAATGCCGTCATATCCCGTCGTAAGTCCTCATTAATCTTCATAAGTCTCCAATGGTCAGGCGGTGAATAACGCACATGAGCAAGCACATTTGAAAAACGCTGCAAAACCTATGTTTTCAGGCAGAAAACGCACGGGTTTCTCCTAAGAAAGTACAAGGAGAAACGATATGAAAAGCTTTATTGAGGTATTCTATTATGGCAATATTGATCCTCAGAACAGCGGCTTTGAGGATAAAGAGAGCGTGCAGCGCAAGATGCAGACGATCCGGGAGAATGAAGATTTTATTGCAGATACTCTGAGCGGCAAAGATATGAAAGGGATACGTGTCCCGATGACGGCGGGAATCGGGTTCCGGATGGATATCATGCTGAAGCACCTTTCCGCGCTGAATTACAAGACCGATCTCCGACAGGGCGCGGCGGTGGAATACGTCTCCTGCGATTCGACGGGCAACGCCTGCAAAATCGTAGACGATGAGGGCGAGGATCACGAGTATGTCGAGGATGAGCAATAAAAAAGACGTAGCAGGCCGAAAATCTGCTCCGGGTACATGAAACCTGCGAACTGTACTATTTTTTGGACTTTGATTGTGATAATATTATACTAACGAGGAAAGGAGGCTGTTTACATGAATCTTCAAAAGCGAAACTGCGACATCAATATGAGACTTGTGCCCTACGGTGCCGGTTGGACAGATGTCTATCTTACTATTGCAGGGGATAAACACTACTTTATTATTTCCGATGTATTGGGAGATCAGTTTGATGATTTTTTGAGTATATTATATCATTTGTACCCTGGTAACATTGGAGATGAGACGGGTTCGAATGATATAGAGTGCAAGGTGGCTTGCGATGAGTATATTGACGGAGAATATAAGACGGTCAAAATAGTTGACAGTCTTAATGAATGTCAAGCTTTTAGTGTTTTCCATGACGTTCCTTGGAAGGCTCATTTCACTTGGGACGAAGAAGGAAATGAAAGCGTATGGGAACTTGAACGTGATCCAACAGAAGATCTCGATTTCGAACTAAGAATTTCTATTGAGCACAACGAAAAGCACTTTCAGTACTCTGTACGCTATGCAGATTTCTGCTATGCTGTTGCCAAAGCTTGCACCGAAGCATTAAAAAAGCACGGATTTACAGGATATCACAAGGCAACATATACGCAGGATTTCAATGTTAGACATCTCCTTTTCTTGAAAGGCGTAGCTCTTAGCAATCTTGATGCTTGCAAGCTCACATATTATGAAGAGAAGGGTGATGGAGAAACGTCTGATTTTGAAAAAGAGCTTGAATTGTTGCTTTTTGATATGTAAATAAGCATAAAAACAGGTGGATGTAACTGAAATCCGTTACATCCACCCAAACTGGTTGCAAAAGGCAGAACGCGAACCTACGACCTCCGGGTTATCGCTTAGCGCCGCCTTGCGGTTCCCGAAAAAACGGGTGGGCTGCCGGTGCAGCATATCCGCCCGATTTTTCGACCGCTGCGGTGCTCGCCGCGTCCCTTCATCCTCCGCAGGAGGCGGGACACGGCGAGCCCCAACGAGCAACGCTCGTCGGTCTCATAACCCGTTGAAAAACGAAGTCGTATATCCACAACAAAGCAAAACAGCCTGCACATTCGTGCAGACTGTTTTTATTTGGTTGCGGAGGCAGGATTTGAACCTACGACCTCCGGGTTATGAGCCCGACGAGCTACCGGACTGCTCTACTCCGCGATATATTATATTCTGTACTAATTAAGTATAGAATATACAAGCCTGTTTGTCAAGAGAAAAAAACAAAAAACTAAAACGCTATTGTAGAGTCGTCAATGATGTGTGACACTTCACTCGAAAAAATATGACGAAGGTTATATGTGCGAATTTGAGAAAGACGAGGAGCCGTAGGCGACGAGGCTTTCTCAAATTCGGCGCGGCTCGGTCCGGCC